>CAYJOG010000328.1:0-4041 GCA_964371695.1 uncultured bacterium | reverse complement strand
GGTTATGCCCTGGAGCAGGGCACGGTGGACCTTGGCGCAGCCCAAGTCACCAGCCGGGCCGCCAGCGCCACCAGCCTGAACGCCACCATCACGGCGACTCAGATTGATGTCAGCCCCCTGACAGGTGTGGCGACGAGCACCACGGTCGGCACCGCCACCACCGACAGTGTGGGGCGATTCAAGCTTTCGCTGGCCAAGAACAAGCTCTACAAACTCAGCGCCACTTTTACACTGACCGGCAGCAAAACCCTGTGGACCTATCTGTTGCCCGGCGACAGCCACGACCGTGTGGCCATGGAAGACGTGGACATCACGCCAGACAAAACCGGCCTCGCCATGGTGCTGGATTATCTGGTGAACCTGAGCGCGACGGATTCCTTTACCTACAGCGCCATCAACAGCACCGTGCGGGGATATGCCACGGTGGCCGCCACCGGCGCGCAGCTCACCGCTGCGGTGAACAGTTACCTCACCGGTCAGGCGGGAGCTTTCCCCATCGCGGTGGCGGACCTGTCGGCCAGCAATCCGATTGTGGCCGACCGCCTGGCCAACCCGGCCACCGGCGCGGGCACCATCTTTACCCTGGCCCTGAACAACCCCGCCGTGCTGGCGGCGGCCCTGCCTGCGGGCACCACGCTGCCCCCGGCGGACACCCAACTCTCTACTCAGTTGAATCAGGCGTTGAGCACGTCGCTGACACAGGCCCAGCAGTCTGCGGCAGGGCTGGACGCGGGCATGGCGGCCCTTGGGGCCACGCCGGTGGCGCTGGCGAACTGGCCGGCCGCCGTGGCTGCCCCCACCAACTGGAAAACCAGGGCCATCACGCTGGACAACTACCGTGGTTTCGGCATCGAAGTAAAGCCTAACTTTGACATTTACGAAGCCTCTGCCTTTGCTTATGACAGCCAGAACAACACTTTTGTCTATGGCCGGGACATTGGCAGCGCCACGCTGGGCCGCGCCTGGACCTATACCACCGTGCGCGGTTTTCTGCTGACCCCCGTGGGGCAGGCCCCCAGCGGCGGCTGGCCGGTGATTGTTTATCAGCACGGCGTGACCCGTCAGGCGGCAGACATGTTCATGATTGCCGATGATTTTGTGCGGGCCGGATTTGCCGTGATGGGCATTGACGCCGTGATGCACGGACGCCGCCTGCCCGGTGGTGAAACCAGCACCGGCGCTGCGCTGGCGATGGATGAGTTCACCGCCGCCGCCGGGGCCACCACCGACACCAACGGCAACCTGTGTCAGGTCACCAGCGCTGTGCTGGCGGCCACGGGTTCCAGCGTGCCCAACGGCGCGGGTTATCTCTTCAACTATTTCGGCTGTGGTGTGCCCGCCGCCGTGAGCGCGCAACTCAACGCACTGGTGCCCCAGCCCACGCTAGTAAACGGCACCCCCATTCAGCCCAGCAGCAAATCCTATCTGGCCGCTCTTTATCTGCGTGATAACCAGATACAGACCGTGGAAGACCAGCGGGCGTTGTTCAACTGGCTGGGGACCAACGGCGAAAGCATCAACCTCAATCCGCGGCGGCTGCATTATGTGGGCATGAGCCTGGGTGTGATGATCGGGGCCATCAGCGTGGCCGTGAACACCAACACCGACACCACCACCGCCGCACCCGCAGGGCGTGTGCGCAGTGCGGTGTTCAATGTGGGGGGGGCCAACTGGGGCACCCTGCTGAACACCACCGACGACGTGTCCTTTGGGGCCATTGCCCAGGCACTGGTGGGGGCTTCCTGTCCCAACCCGCTGCTCCAGGTTTATGGCACGTGCCAGACCGCCACCACCAGCGGCCTTGAGGCCTTTGTCTCCGGCCTGAACAGCACCGGTCAGAAGGCCTTTACCGGCGGCGACCCGCTGAACTGGGCGGGGAACATCAAGGTGCCGGTGCATCTGCAGCACGCCACCGATGACAAGGTGTTCAAGTCCTCCACCGCCGACGCCCTTTATTCAGTGCTCAGCAATGGCAAAGTCACCACCACACGGTCTTATTTCAGCGCCAACCACGGGTTCTTCCTTGATCTTGTTTCTCCCAACTCCGGCCAGGCCCGGCGCGAAATCATTACCTTCTTCAACAGCAACACCTAATCCGAACAGGAGGACATGGTGAAAAAGTTTCTTCTTGCAGCAAGTTTTCTCATGGCGGGGGTTTCCGCCACCGCCCGTGCCGAGCAGGGGTCCCTGGACCTCTTCGCGGACATTCCCGAAAGCTCGTGGGAATATCAGACCCTCAAGGGTCTGCATGAGAAAGGGTTTCTCAAAGGGCTGAAACAGGAACAGTTCGCGTCTGACAAGTCCCTGAGCGCCTACGAGGCCGCCCTGTCCATCGTCAAAACCCTGGAACACGTTGAAAAACTCCTGGCTGATGGCGGCGGAAAACCCAATGTGGTGAAGGGCGACGTGGTGGCCCTGCTGGAAATGAAGGATTCCTTCAAGGACCAGATCCGCAAGATTGACGACCGCCTGTGGGATTTGCAGGATTCCGTGGATCTGGTCAGCGCCGAGACAGAAGGGCTGAAGGAACGGGTGCATGTGCTGGAAGACAAGGCCGAGTGGTTCCAGCCCAACGGCACCATGGAGTTCCGGTGGGAGAACATCGACGCCACCGAAAATGCCGCACAGTACGACGGCAGCGATTTCTCCGGCCTGCCTGCGGGCGCGCCCATTACCCTCAAGACCACCCGCCGCCGCGACGTGAACAACGACAGCAACATGAAGCTGCGCACGCGCCTCAAGTTCACCAGCGAAATTGACGACGACGTGACGCTCACGACCCAACTCACCAACGACGCCAACTTTGGCCGTGTGCCCAACTCCGGCACGCTGGACACGCGATATCCCGGCAGCGAAGGCCGCTATGACTTCGACACTGTCATGGATCAGGCCACCATCCGCTGGGACGTGAATGACAAGGTGGCCGTGGTGGCCGGGCGCACCCAGAGCACCATCGGCAAGGGGCTGGTGGTGGACACGGTGGCCCCCCGCAGCAGCCTGCACGGCATCAGCGCCACGTTTGACTATTTCGGTGATTACATCTTCTGGGCCAGTTATGACAAAATCGCCGAAAACGCTGATTACAGCCCCCTGGCCAAGTCCATTGTCAACGACCCCGTGGAAAACGCTGACGCCGACGCCTGGCTGTTTTATCTGCGTGGCCCGTTCTTCAGCGACAAAAACGAAATGGGCATTGCCTATGTGCATGTGCCCGAACTGCCGGACTGGATCACCGTGCCCGGCGCGCTCTCGGTGACGGCTGACAAACTGGTGAAGGACGCCGCCGGTTTGCGGGGGCAGGCCGCTGGCCTCGCCGCCACAGACCCCGAAGGCGCGGCCCTTTTGCGGGGACAGGCCGACCTGTATGAAACCAAGGCCGGCCAGTTGCAGAACCTGCTGGCCAACCGCACGCTCATGGACTACTACCCCGAAGTGCCGGGCGGTCTGGCGGCGGCCAGCGACAAATACACCATCCTCAGCTTCTGGATCGACAAGAGCATCGGTCTGTTCAAGAACCTGTGGTTTGAATACGCCAAAAACACTGGGGCCAGCGTGAGCAATCAGGACACCGCTTTTCAAATGGGCCTGGACTGGGGCAAGAACTTCAAGAAAGACGACTGGTCGTTCCACCTGAAATATCGCCGGGCTGAGAGCCACTCCCTGGCGCCGGGGCTTTCCACCAGCTACCTGGAAAGCTACGGCTATGGTGCTAACCGCCGCTTGATTGAAATGATGTATCAATACCGGGTGACCCCCAGAATGGACATCGGTCTGGGCATGAAATGGGCGCGCAGCCTCACGCCTTACATTGTCAACACCGACCCGTTTACCATCGCCGACCACTACAAACACTTCTCCATCTTTGGTTTCGCCAACACGTATTTCTAAAGGAGGAAGGGCCATGCTCACACGCCAAAAAACTGTTTTATCTCTGGCGGCGCTGCTGTTTGGTGTGGCGCTGTTCGCCCCGCAGGGCGTCATGGCGGCTTTCGCAAACATGGGAAAACCCCCACCCAAATTCTCACTGGAAACCCCCCGGGG
>CAYJOG010000327.1:0-4048 GCA_964371695.1 uncultured bacterium | reverse complement strand
CAGCACGTTCATGTGCCCGGGCATGCGGCCGGCCACCGGATGGATGGCGTACTTGACCTCGACACCCTCCGCCTTGAGCAGGTCGGCCATCTCGCGCAGCGCGTGCTGGGCCTGGGCCACCGCCATGCCATAACCGGGCACGATGATGACCGAGCCGGCGTTTTTCAGGATGAAGGCGGCGTCTTCGGCGCTGCCCTGTTTCACGGGTTTGCGTTCGCCCCCCGCGCCTGCGCCCGCCGGGCCGCTCTCGCCGCCAAAGCCCCCCAGAATCACGCTGAAGAAGGGGCGGTTCATGCCCTTGCACATGATGTAGCTGAGAATGGCCCCCGAACTGCCCACCAGCGCGCCGGTGATGATGAGCGCCGTGTTGCCCAGCGTGAAGCCGATGCCCGCCGCCGCCCAGCCCGAATAGCTGTTGAGCATGGACACCACCACCGGCATGTCCGCCCCGCCGATGGGAATGATGGTGAGCACGCCCAAAAGCAGGCTCAAGGCCGCGACGCCCCAAAAGGCCAGGGGCTCGGCGCTGGTGCAGAACCACGCCACCAGACCCAGCAGCGTCAGGCCCAGCAGGGCGTTCAGCGCGTGCTGGCCCTTGAACACGATGGGTGCGCCGCTCATGGCGCCCTTGAGTTTCATGAAGGCGATGCCCGAGCCGCTGAAAGTGACCGCGCCGATGGCCGCGCCCAGGGACATTTCGATGAGGCTGGCGGTGTGGATGTGCCCCACCGTGCCCACGCCAAAAGCGGCAGGGCTGTAAAGCGCCGCAGCGGCCACAAACACCGCCGAGAGACCCACCAGACTGTGAAACGCCGCCACCAGTTCGGGCATGGCGGTCATGGCCACGCGCCGGGCGATGATTGCCCCCGCGCCGCCGCCAATGGCGATGCCCCCCACAATCAGGCCCCAGGTCAGGCCGTCGCCCGACCCCAGAAAAAACAGCGTGGTGAGGATGGCGATGGCCATGCCCAACATGCCCTGCAGGTTGCCCCGCTGGGCGGTTTCGGGGCTGGAAAGCCCCCGGAGCGCCAGAATGAACAGCACACCGCTCACGAGATAAAACAACGCGGCCAGATCGGCGCTCATTTTTTCGCCTCCAGGCCGGGTTTGGGTTTCTTTTTGTACATGGCCAACATGCGCTGGGTCACCAGAAAACCGCCAAAGATGTTCACCGACACCAGCAGCAGCGCCACAAAACCAAAACCTTTGCTCAGGGTTCCGGCGCTGTCCAGCGCCTTGGCCCCCGTG
Organism: uncultured bacterium; assembly: GCA_964371695.1. Lineage (GTDB taxonomy): Bacteria > CAYJOG01 > CAYJOG01 > CAYJOG01 > CAYJOG01 > CAYJOG01. The sequence continues at coordinate 2,800 of CAYJOG010000327.1, read as the reverse complement.
GCCAGCAGCGCGCCCACAATGATCACCGAACTGATGGCGTTGGTGACGGCCATGAGCGGCGTGTGCAGCGCGGGGGTCACCGACCACACCACGTAATAACCCACAAACACCGCCAGCACAAAAATGGCGAGGCGAAAAATAAACGGGTCAATCTCGGCCATGGCTCAGGCCCCTTCCTTGACAAACATCGGGTGGACCACCGCACCGCCGTGTGTGAGCGCCGTGCCGGTGACGATTTCGTCTTCGTGGTTGATGTGAAGCGCGCCGTCTTTCACCAGCGGCGTGAGGAAATGCAGCAGGTTGCGGGCGTAAAGGGCGGTGGCGTCCACCGGCAGGCGGCCCGGCATGTTGGCGTGGCCCAATATGGTGACGCCGCCCGGTGTGCGCACCGTTTCGCCACATTTTGAGAGCGCGCAGTTGCCCCCCTGCTCCACGGCCATGTCCACAATCACCGAGCCGGGTTTCATGCTGCCAACCATGTCTTCGCTCACCAGCAGCGGGGCAGGGCGGCCCGGTATCAGCGCGGTGCAGATCACGATGTCCTGCTTCTGCACCGTCTCGGCCACCAGGGCGGCCTGTTTGCGCTTGAAGTCCTCGCTCATTTCTTTGGCGTAACCGCCCGAGGTCTCGGCCTGTTTCATTTCTTCGCTGTCCACCATCACAAAAGTGGCCCCCAGGCTTTCCACCTGCTCTTTGGCGGCGGGGCGCACGTCGGTGGCGCACACCACGGCCCCCAGGCGGCGCGCCGTGGCGATGGCCTGCAACCCCGCCACACCGGCCCCCAGCACCATCACCCGCGCCGGGGCCACGGTGCCTGCGGCGGTCATCATCATGGGCATGGCCTTGGCAAAGGTGGCGGCGGCGTCAATCACTGCCTTGTAACCCGCCAGATTGGCCTGGCTGGAGAGCACGTCCATGGTCTGCGCCCGCGAAATGCGGGGGCAGAACTCCATGGAAAAAGCCTCCACACCGGCCTGGGCGTATTTTTCAAGCCGGTCGCGGTCCTTGTAAGGCTCCAGCAGGCCAATGAGCACCGTGCCGGATTTCATGGCGGCGAGTTCTGTGTCGTCGGGGGGGCGCACCTTCAGCACCACGTCGGCGTCCTTCAGGGCCGCCTGGGCGGTGGGGCAGGTGCTGGCCCCGGCCTGTTCAAACAGGTTGTCGGCCAGAAACGCGCCTGTGCCCGCCCCGGTCTCAATGGCCACGGAAAACCCCAGATTGATAAGCTTTTTGACGGTTTCGGGTGTGGCGGCGCAGCGGGTTTCGCCGGTGTGGGTTTCCTTGAGGACAGCCAGTTTCACAGATGGTTTCCTTTGTGTGGATTGGCTCAGGCCAGGGGACAGGACAACATTCCGGGCATTTTAGTCATGAAATTGGAAGAGAAGACAAAAGAGGGCGGGCATGACGCCCGCCCCCGGAAATTTTTCTGTTCGGTTTTTTGCTTTTTGTTTGACCCCTCACCCCAGCCCTCTCCCCATAAAGGGGAGAGGGGGTGAAGGGGTGTGTTCTGTTTCGTGTTTCCTAAAAATAATGCTGATAGGCGATCTGCAGCAGGTTGTCGCGGGCGTCTTTGGTGCGTCCGGCGGCGGTGGTAGGGGAGTTTTCCGGGGCGATGTATTCCACCCACAGGGCCTGCTCAGGCGAGAGCTGGCGGCGATAGGCCAGGGTCCAGGCCGAGCCGTCCTCTTGCTGGCCCGCTGTGTTGTTGATTTCGTTCTGGAACTTGTCGTAGCGCAGGCTGAAGCGGTTGGCTTCGTAATTGGCGCTGGCGGTGACGCTGAAGGCGGTCCAGTCGGCGGAGGCGGGCACGGCGTTTTTGCTGTCGCCGTCAATGAAGTGGGCTTGCAGCAAAAAGTTGGGGCTGAAGTTCACGCGACCCCCGGCCACGATGTAGTTGGTGTCGGTGACGCCGGGGGTTTTCACGTCGCCGCCGTTGTCAAAATATCCCAGGTCCACCTGCCACAGGTCCTTGGTGGATTCCAGATGGCCGTCCAGGTAGAACCCCACGTTGCCGTCCAGGTCGCCGCCGGTGGCGCTGATGTCGCCCTGGATGTCCTGAATGCGGAAGTGGTTGGTGGCGCCGCTGGCGGCGTTGGCGGCCAGACTGCCCGCGCCATAACCATCGGCGTTGTTGAACAGACCCACAACAAAGCCGCCCTTGGTGGCCTTGCCGGGGTTGAGCCAGTGGGCTTCCAGGCCCTCCACGCGGGTGCCTTTCACCGCAGCGCTGGCTGCGCCAGAGCTGAGGGTCCATTTGCCCGTGCCGATGGGGCCGTTGCTTTCGTGCAGAAAGGGCAGGCTGAAGGCCCCCAACTTGACTTCACTGTTCTTGCCCAGTTTGTTGATGCCGTGCATAAAGCCATAGATGACGCCAATGCTGGCGCCGCCCGCAAAACCCTGGCTCATGCGCCCCGCCAGTGTGGGGGCCGGTTCCAGGTCGGCGTTCAGGCGGGTTTTGAGAGACCAGCCTTCGGCCACGGGCACCATGGCCTGCAGGCTCAGTTGCGAGACGCGGAAAAGAATGCGCCGCCCGCCTGCGGGGGCTGCCGCTGCTGCGCCAAAGCCGGTGCCCGTGCCGGTGTAGCGGGTTTTCAGGCCGGTGGTGGGCAGGGTGCTGTCCACACGGGCGGTGTCCGTGAAGATGGCGCGGGTGTCCACCACGCCCATCAGGGTGATGGGTCCCACCATGAGGGGCTTTTTGGCCGGCGCTGCGGGGGCGGGTTTGGCCTTGGCCGCAGGTTTGGCTTTGGGGGCGGGCTTGCCCTTGGCCAGGGCCGGGCCTGCCGGAAGAAGTGCCGCA
>CAYJOG010000326.1:0-4049 GCA_964371695.1 uncultured bacterium | reverse complement strand
TTTCCAAACCGGCTCATCGCTCAGGGTTAATGTTGTTTCGATTGAAAATTTGTATTAAAACCTGTTTATAAAGTCCGCCGTGGACTTTTTTGGCCCGCACCGCCATGCTTTTGACCGTGTTACCATGCGCCACCGTGGAAGAATCGTGGGAGACAGCGCGTGATCGCCTCTATCTTCTGGGAAGGCAGGACACCCTGAACCCCCAGGAGCGGCAGGACTGCCTGGACGCCCTCACGCACCCCCGGTGGGAAGTCGTCGCCGAGGCGGTGCATGCGCTGCGCCGCACGGGGCCAGATCCAAAGACCGCCGCCCGCGTGGCCGAACTGGCGGATCACCCGGTGCAGATGCTGCGCCAGATTGTGGCCCGCACCCTGGGAACAATCGGCAGCGAGACCGAAATCCCCGTGCTGGAAAAACTGCTGCAGGACGACTATCCCGTGGTGCGCAAACGGGCCGCCGAGGCCATCGCCAACCTGTGGACACAGGACCACCGGACGGGGTGACCCGTCTTTTTGCCTCCCTGAAGCCGACAAATTGTTCCCTCTCTCTGTCCGGTTTCTGGTTTAATGGTGTCGCCGCTTTGGCGGCCCCTCTCCATGACCCGTCAGACTGCGGAAAAACTCGCCCTGGATCTTGTCCAGGACATTCTGCGCCGCCACGGGCCGGACATCCGCCGACACAACCAGATTGGTGACACGCCGGTGATCTATGGCAACGTTTTCAACGCCGCCCGCACACTTTACAAACAGGCCACGGCGCGCCACCCCATTTATGGCGGTTATTTTGATCTCTATCTCAAAAGTATGGTGCTCAAAGACTGCATCACCATTCTGCCCATGGGAGAAAAACAGTGAAACACAAGTTCTGGGAAAGTTATTTTGACGAGAACTCCCTGCAGGACGAAATCAGCCAGGGTGTGATTCAGGCCCATTTTTATTGCCCCGCCCAGGACAAACCCGCCGTGTTTGCAGAAAACGCCCTGGTGCTGCTCACCGAGCTTTTCGGCGAGCTCAGCAACTCCGGCGTTTATTCCGAGGACATCCCCCGCGCCAAGCGATTTTTGTATAACGCAGGCGCCTTTGGAGAAGAAAGCAGGCTCACCCACGACCCCGAAACCGTGCTGCCCACCGGCACCGACCTGATGAAGCGCACGGTGGAGCGGATTTATCGCGTGGAATTCATTCAGGTGGAGGCGGGCCTGGGAGCGGGGTGGTCCAACCCCTATGTAAACAACGGCGACATCTACCGCTGGAGCATGAACGCCATCATCGAAAAAATGCCCAAGTATTACGTGGTGAAACTGGCCTTTGGCAAAGCCAGCATGTGGTTCAGCAAATATGCCCGGCCCCTTTTCAGTTCCGATTCATTCGTCAAACAGCACCCTGAGTTTGAGTGGAACAAAAACCCAAAGGGGGTGATTGTGCCCAAGGAAACCCACCTGCATTACAACCGCAAGCGGCTGGCCACCATGCTGGTCACCCTCTCCAACCGCCTGGAGGCGCGGGCGGCTTTTTCGGGTTACCTCTCCATGCGTTATGACTGGAACCACAACACCTGCTATGTGCGCAAGATGTACGACACCCCCAACGACCTGAGCATCATTCACTACTACTACCTGCCCGCCGACGGCACCTTTTCCACCGGCGACCTCGAAGATTTCACCACCACCAAATATCACTCGGTGGAGTTCAAGGGTCACCCGCACTACTTCGACTTTCAGCATTTTGACCAGTTGAACAGCGCCGACCTGGAGGGCTGAGACACACTGGCAAAAAAACACTGCGGAGCCATTGCATGGTTTTTTGCTCCCAAGGGGAATATCTCATGAAACACTGGTTTACCCTGGACCTGGCCCTGATCGCCAACACCTTCGCCCTGATTTTTCTGGCCGAGATGGGCGACAAAACCCAACTCATGGCCATGACCCAGGCGGCCCGCAGCGGCAAACCCCTGTCGGTGATTCTGGGGGCGGGCGCGGCGCTGGTGAGCGTGACCGTGCTGGGCGTGGTGCTGGGCACGGCGGTGGGCAAATGGTTCCCCGAAATGATCATCAAAAAAGTCGCCGCCGTGGTGTTTGTGGTGTTTGGCGTGCTGATGTGGCTGGGGAAGATGTGAGAGCCTGTTTCTGAATTGCGCCATGTGAAACATGGTGTAATCGAAACAGGCTCTTGCGGGACATGGATGTCCCGCCTCAAAAGCCGAAGTGTTGAAAATACTGGGGTTTTTGCCCGCCAAGGAGGCTTTGCCTCCGCTGGCGGTAAGTTTATAAAGTCCAGGAGGGACTTTATAAACAGGCTCTGAGGGTGTGGTAAAACGCCTGCCAGCCTGAAAACCCCCTGCCCGTTCGGAGCCTTTTGATTAATATTCCTTCATGCCCCAACTGCGCGGTGTTTTCCTGCTCACGCTGATCGCTTGCTCGGCGCTGGCAGGCCGGGCGCAGGCGGCCGTCAACCTCACCCCCGTGGCCACCTTCGCCACCGACGCCAACCTGGGGGGCGAACGTTTCCAGATGCACCAGGGCCAGGAAATGCCCGTCCTGGGGCGCAAGTGGAACGACAAACTCAGCAGTGTGTCGGTGCTTGCCCCCGGCATCACGGTAGAGGTGTATGAACACGGCAATTTTCAGGGCAAGAAGGCGGTGCTGCTGCAGGGCAGCCACCACCTGAGCAGCGTGGGGCTGAACGACAAGGTGTCGTCCATTCGTGTGCTGGGACAAACTGTTGATGAAACCGCATCAGAAAACTCTGAACTGGCGCGGGGCGGGGCGCTGGCGGACAGGGTGCGGGTACATGTGCTGAACTTGCCGCGCCGGGCGCTACCGCCCCAAAAAGACGCCGCCATGCTGCTGGGGCCGCTGGTGAATGGCCGCGTGAAAATCGCCTGGAACGAAACACCGGGGGCCTATGGCCCCAGTTATGCCCACCTGGCCGAGGCCACGCTGGACGGCCGCTGGCAAAAACCGGAAGTCATCCTCAAGGGCTGGTTCATCACCACGCTGCTCACCCACACCGATGGCTCCATGGCGCTGCTGGCCAAAAAGGGACGCGACCTGGAGGAATGGTGGTTCCTGCGGCTGGACCCCCAGGGCCGCGAGGTGACCCGCGCCGTGCTGGCGGGGGGACAGGGCCAGGGGCCGGGGCAATTCTGGGCTGGCGAGCTGGGCGAGGGGCGGCTGGTGTGGACCGGCCAGACCTATGAGATTTTCATTCCCGTCAAACAGAACTGGGCCAAACCCGGCGAGCCGCGCAACGTTCACAATGGCGACCGGTTCATGGCCCTCACCCACAACGGCGTGGTGCTGAACGAACGCACCACCCACTGGACCACCAGCGACAGTTTTCACCAGCGCCTCGCCGTGACCGCCAGCGGAAAAACCCTCTCACTGCTGGTGGGCAACGCCTATCCCCTGGGGCTTGTTTTTGCCAGCCGCGCCTCGGCCCCCGTCACCACCAAAGTGCTTTTTCCCGATGAGGCCGCCGCCAAAAGATTGCAGGGGGAAAAGGGAGATTTTTACCCCGGGTTTCTCGGCAGCGCCCTGCCCTTTGGCGAAGGCGTGATGGGCGTGATGGCCACGCCGCTGGATGAAAACGCCCGCTTGCAGCGCCAGCACGACGTGTTGTTTGTACGCACCGACGGCGCGGGCAACATTCAGAGCCGCCACTGGGTCACCCGCACGCCGGGCGCGGACGAAGACGTGGTTTATCTGGCCCCCTATGGCGGGCGTTTTCTGGCGGTCTGGGCCAAAACAGGCGGCGAAAAAACTGGCAAGGCCACGCTGGCGGTGCTGAATGAAAACGGCGTGGTGGTGGAAGGCCCCGCGCCCACCAGAGCGCCACTTTCGGCGCAACATGACATGGTGGACCTGCCCGGCGGCGGCGTGGCCTGGCTGGTGCCCGGCGAGCAGGACATCACGCTGGTGACCGTGGGGCCGCCTTAGAAGCCATCTCATAAAAATGTCAAAGAGATGGCTTCTGGCAGGTCAGGAAGACCTGCACCGAAAACCGAAGCTTTGAAAAAGCACAGGTTTTCGCGCTCGTGACCAGGGCTTT
>CAYJOG010000325.1:0-4051 GCA_964371695.1 uncultured bacterium | reverse complement strand
GACCCGAACACCGAGGCCCAGACAGGGCCGGAGGTGTTCGCGGCGCAAGCAGGCTTTGCCTGCGCCGCGCCGGGCCGCAGCCGTTCATGACGAACGGCAAGGCCAATTAATCCAATGAACATTCATGCTGTTTTGAATGTTCATTGGTATAAGCCGCTTACAGGAGTAGGCGCGGTGTCCCCACCGCGCACAGCCCACAAGAAAATCAAGGGTTTTTGCTATTCGCGGCGGCGGGAGTTCGAGCGGGGTCTTTCTGGGTGCCCGTTGGGGCACCCAGCCGCGAGAAGGCGATAGCCCGCCGCTACTCCGGGAAAGTTAGCAGCGATGGGCGGGACGCCTGCCCCACCAAGCTAAACCACCTGAAACCGAATGGGGAAATCCTTGAGATGGGACAACGTCTGCGCCGGTGGCGCAAGCTGGCTGGGGCTCAGCGCCCCCGATTTTTTGAAGCCCGGTTTGGCCAGCAAAGCCGCGTAAAGCGCCAGCAGTTCACCCGTCATGCCATAGGTGTCCCGGCCACTGGCCAGCACGGCGGCCCGGCGGCCGTCCCGCCCCTGCACCCGCACCAAGATGTCCCACCGAAACTTCGCCCGCCCGCTTTCTGACGGGCCTTCGGGCAAATGATCAATGGCCTTGTCCACCATGTTTTTGATGGCGGGTTGGTCCATCAGCAGGCGCATCAGCGGCCCGGCGTGCTGGCTCACCAGGGCTTCTGCGGGCTGCATCACCATGAAGGTGTCCACGTTGTCCACCGCAAGCGCTCTGGCCACCGTCACGGTTTCGGCCAGGGGCAGCAGGATGGCTTTCTGCTTTTTGGTTTCGCCCGGCAAAACAAAGGTCGTGCTGCTTTCCCCCGGCGTCACGTTTACAAAATGACCACCGCGAAACGTAAAACCCTGGCCCGCCATCATGCCCAGCACGGTGCGGGTGGTGCCCCGCGTGAGCGCCCCCGCCTGCACACTGTAAATCACGTCGGCGCGGCGGCACGGCGCGGGTTTGCCCTTGCCGCCCAGTTCGCAGGCGGCCAGATACGCCGCCACATCGCCGGGCACCACGTCAAACCCCATGGAGGGCGACAGGGCCACATCGGCTTTTTGTGCGGCTTCGTGCAGTTCCTCTGCCACCTGACGCACAAAAGCCTGTTCGCCGGTGGTGTCCAGATAATGGGTTTTCGCCGCCACCGCCGCCCGCACCACCGGCATGCCAAAATCACAGAACGGCCCCGCTGCGCTCACCAGCACCCTGGCCTGGGCGGCCATGTTTTCAAGGGCGTGGGTGTCGTCTGCGCTGGCCACCAGCACCGGCGGCGCACAAGCGAGCGAGGCGGACAGGGCGCGGAGTTTTTCTTCGTTGCGCCCGGCCACGGCAAAGGCCATGCGACGTTTTTCCATTTGCCGGGCGATGAGCCGGCCCGTAAAACCGGTGGCGCCATAAAGCACGGCGTCGTAGGGGCGAGTGGCGGCTGTTGTCATGGTGCGCTTCCTTTTTTTGAGGGAGTGGGGGTTTTCATGGCGGGGTTGATGAGGGTGAGAAAGATGGACACGCAGTCGTCCACCATTTCTTCGAGCGGTTTTTCGTAATCGGTCAGCGCCCACCACAACACCATGTGGTTGAACACCCCCACCACGGCGGCCGCCATCACGTCTTTGTCATATCCCTTGGGCAGGCGTGAGGCCATGAGGGGCGCGAGCAGACCCAACACCAGGTCAGCAAAACCCTGGGTGTATTCCAGAAAAACGTGCCCCAGGGTTTCGCTGGAGCCCATCATTTCGAAATAAATGATGCGGGCCTGACGGGGGTCGTCTCTCAGCCACCACAAAACGGCGGTGACCGCAGCGCGGGTCATGGCCTGGGCCGAGCGGGGCGCACCCTGCACCGACCGCGCCAGCCGCGCCGAAAGCTGGGCCACGCTGTTGCGGTACACCGCCATCAAAAGGTCTTCGCGGCTCGAAAAAGACTCGTAGAAATATCGCTCGGTGAGCCGGGCCTGCTGGCACACGGCCCGCACGGTGGCGGTCTGAAAACCCTCTGTGCCGATGATCTGTGTGCCTGCTGCGATCAACTCGGCACGCCGCTGGGTCTGCCGCTCGGTGGCGCTGGCGCCGCCATAACGGCGTCCGGGGTTTTGGGCGGTGTTCATACTTATCATTTGACACGGTTTGTTGTCAGATGTAAAGTGACAATAATTAATGTCAGATAGAACCCCGCAGAAACTTCATGATCATCAACCGTTTGGCGACATCCATTGCCAAAGGCCATGGATGGCCATTTCCGCCGCCGCCCCAGAATGGACGGCGCACGTCAAAATTGAGGCATTGGCGGAAAAAGAAGTGATCAACACACGCCTTTTAGGGTTGGGCTGGGGCGTGCGGCGTTGTTCGCAAGGTTTCAAGGACGAAACCGGCGAACCAGAAAACTTAAGAGCCTGTTTGCCTTTTTGCCCAATCCCCAAACCATGCCCATCACACACAAACAAAACGAAGATGCGACAAGGAGCCTCTCATGAAACACTCAAAACAGGTCGACTACGCCATCATCGGCACCGGTTATGCAGGCCAGTGCGCCGCCATCCGCCTGCAACAGTCGGGCCGCGAAAACTTTGTGCTGCTTGAGCGCGAAGCCTCTTTGGGGGGAGTGTGGCGCGACAACCACTATCCCGGCGCAGAGTGCGACGTGCCGTCGCATCTTTATTCCTTTTCGTTTGAGCAGAACCCGGACTGGTCGCAGAAATATCCCACCCAGGCGGAGCTGTATGAATACATCAAACACACCGCCCAAAAATACAACCTCACTTCCCGCATCCGCCTGAACAGCAACGTGCAAAATGCGGTGTATGACGAAAACCGCCAGGTGTGGCGGCTTGAGACCTCACGGGGCGAAATCACCGCGCGGTTTCTGCTGGCGGGCCACGGCGCGCTGGCAGAGCCCAAGATTCCGGCGTTCCCCGGCCTGAAGTCCTTCAAGGGGCGGTCCTTTCACAGCGCCCGGTGGGATCATTCCCTGGACCTGAAGGGCAAGCGGGTGGCGGTGATTGGCGCGGCGGCCTCGGCCATCCAGTTCGTGCCTCATATTGTCAAAGAAGCCGCCCAGGTGGATGTTTACCAGCGCACGCCCAACTGGATCATCCCCCGCGAAAACCCGGCGTTCAGCGAAGCGGCCAAGTCGGTGTTCCGCCACGCGCCGCCCGTGCAGGACATTTATCGCGGGCTGATTTATCTGGAACACGAAGCGCGCGTGCTGGGCATGGTGCTGAACCCCGGCCTGATCCCTCTTTTTGAGCGCCAGCCCCTGGCCCACCTGAAGGCCCAGGTGAAAGACCCGGTGCTGCGCCAGAAACTCACCCCCGACTACACCATGGGCTGCAAGCGGGTGCTGATTTCCAACGACTGGTATCCCGCCCTGCAACAGCCCAACTGCACGCTGGTCACCGAGGCCATCGGGCGCATCACACCCAATGGGGTGCGCACCGTGCAGGGAGACCTGCGCGAGGCGGACGTGATCATTTTCGCCACGGGTTTTCACATCACCGACAACCCCATCGGCCAGCACGTTTTTGGCCGGGAGAGGCAATCGCTGGCGGAGGCATGGGAAAACGGGGCCGAGGCCTATGTGGGCAGCACGGTGCATGGGTTCCCCAATATGTTTTTGCTTTCAGGCCCCAACTCGGGCATTGGCCACACCAGCATGATTTATATGATCGAAGGCTGCGTGAACCACGCCGTGGCCTGCATTAAAGCCTGCGAGCAGCAAGGCGGTGGCGCCGTCGAAGTGAAAAAACAGGTGCAGGCCGCCTTTAACGAACGCATTCAGAAACGCTTGGCAAAGTCGGTGTGGGCCACGGGCTGCCAAAGCTGGTATCAGGACAAAAACGGAAAGATCACCACGCTGTGGCCGGGCTTCACCTTTGAGTTCCGCCAGCTCACCGACCACTTCAAAAAACAGGATTACGACGTGGCGACGAAAGTTGCCGCGCCCAGGCATGTCGCCGCCGTGTAATCCCCCCCACAAACCAGAACACCACATCCCTCACCCCCCCAAAGAAAGGATGGAC
>CAYJOG010000324.1:0-4052 GCA_964371695.1 uncultured bacterium | reverse complement strand
ATTCTGGACATTTCGCTGGTTTACCCCGTGGGGGCCTTTGCTTATGTCGTCATCACCGCCATCACCGCCACCGGCGCGCTGGGGCTGGAGAAAGAACCCCTCTCGCTGGTGCGGCTTTTGGGACTTGTGGCCATCATCGGGGGGGTCACCCTCATCGCCCTTTCGAGTCAGGAGAAAAAACACCCCACCGGCCCCGATCCTTCACCAGACAAGGAGACCCCATGAGCGCCATTCTCACCATGCTGGCTTCTGTCGGCCTGGGCTTCATCGCCCAGATGAACCTGAAAACCGGCGTGGGGCGCATTGGCGGGGTGAACTTCACCGGCAAAAGCGCCGGGCGAGATTTCAAACGCATGTTGCTCAACCCTTTTCTGCTGGGGGCGCTGTTCCTCTATTTCTTCAGTTTTCTGCTTTATCTCAAGGCCATCAGCGGCCCCGGCGCGTTGCCGCTTTCGGTGGCTTATCCCATGGCGAGCCTGAACTTGGTGCTCATCACCATTGCGGCGCGTCTGTTTTTTGATGAACAGGTGAGCGCCCTGCGCTGGAGCGGCGTGATGCTGGTGCTCGTGGGCGTGGTGTGCATTGGCCTGAGCGCCCCGCGCAAGGCCCCGGCCCCCCACAAGGCCACAGCCGTGGGAATGCGGCTGGCCCACACCCCCGCCGGTGCAAAAGAAAAAATACCGACGATTCTCCAGCCTTAAGCCTGATGTTGTCCTGTTAAGATGCCCCCATGGCAGAGGACACCACCATCACCAAAGAGGGCACGCGCCTGGGGGTTTACCTGGCCGCCTGTGGTGTGTGCAGCCGCCGCGAGGCCGCCGGGCTGGTGGACGAAGCCCGCGTGAAGGTGAACGGCGTGGTGGTGCGGGATCTGTCTTTTCAGGTGGTGGAGGGTGTCCACAAGGTCACCTTCAACAACCGGCCTGTCCGGCGCTTGAAAACCGAAACCCTGCTTTATCACAAACCCAAGGGCGTCATCATCAGCCATGAGTCCGAGGGCAACCTGAGAAGCTGGACGCTGGACCTGCCCCAATACCGCCACCTGCGCGCCGCCGGACGCCTGGACGCCATGAGCGAGGGCCTGCTGGTGCTCACCAACGACGGCGACCTGCAGCACCTGCTCACCCACCCCAACGCCAAGGTGCGAAAAACCTACCGCGTGTGGTTGCGGGGCAGACTCACCGACAACACCCTTGGATTTTTGCAATCCGGCGGCATTGTGCTGGACGGACGGCGCGTGCAGCGCTGTCAGATTCGCCTGCTGCATCAGGCCAAGGAAGGCCGGGAGCACCTCACGGTGTGGACACTCACCGAGGGCCGCAACCGGCAGATACGCCGCATGGCCGAGGCCGCTGGTCTGGTGGTGACACGCTTGGTGCGCGAGTCGGTAGGCCCACTCAAACTGCGGGGGATTCCCACCGGCGGCGTGAAACCCATGAGCCCCACCGAGGTGGACAACCTGAAAAAGGAACTCAGCATCCGCGCCGCCGAAAACGCCAAGCCACCTCGCCCACCCCGAAAACCCCGGCCCAAAACGGCAGCTCAAACCAAGCCCAGGTCGGCCTCCAGTTCCAAGCCCAAGACCAAACCGGCCCGCAAAACCAAGGGGCCCTGAAAATGAATTTGGGTAGGGCCACTTGCAGGCCATGGATGGTTTTTTGTTGGAGATTTTGAATGAACACGCGGGACATCAGTGTCATCGGCGCGGGCCTCGCGGGATCAGAGGCCGCCCTGGTGCTGGCGCGCCTGGGGCACGCCGTGACGCTGTATGAAATGCGGCCCCACACCCCCACGGGCGCGCACCTCACCGGCGCACCCGCCGAGCTGGTGTGCAGCAACAGCCTGAAAAGCACCGAGCCTGTCACTGCCGAGGGGGTGATGAAAGAAGAACTCCGCACACTGGGTTCGCCCCTGCTGACTTTGGCGGAACAGACGGCCATTCCCGGCGGCAAGGCGCTGGTGGTGAACCGTGAAGATTTCAGCCGCCGTGTGAGTGAAGCCCTGGCCGGCGCACCAGGTGTCACCTTCAAAAACGAGCGGGTGGATGAAATCGACCCCGACGCCCCCACCGTGGTGGCGACGGGGCCGCTCACCCACGACACCCTGTTCGACTTTTTGCAGCACCAGTTGTTTGACGGCGAGTTGTTTTTTTTCGATGCCATCGCACCCATCGTGGAACGCGACAGCGTGGATGAAACCTGCGGGTTCTGGGGCGCACGTTATGAAACGGAAAACAACGACTATTTCAACTGCATCCTCAATGCTGAGCAATATCACCATTTTGTAGAAGAACTGGTGTGCGCCGAGTGCGCCCCGCTGCACGACTTTGAACCGGCCAAACTGTTTGAGCGCTGCCTGCCCATAGAAATGATGGCGGCGCGGGGGGCGGAAACACTGCGTTTTGGCCCCCTCAGCCCCAAGGGCCTCACCGACCCGGCCACGGGGCGCTGGCCCCACGCCGTGGTGCAACTGCGGCGCGAAGACGAAGCGGGGAATTACCTGAACCTCGTGGGTTTTCAGACTCGCCTGAAATGGCCTGAACAAAAACGCGTGTTCGCGCTCATTCCCGCCCTGAAAAATGCGGCCTTTGAACGCCTGGGCCAGATGCACCGCAACACTTTTGTGAACGCGCCGGTTTTTCTTGCACCAGACCTGAGCCACCGGCGTTTCCCGCATCTGTTTTTCGCCGGACAGATCACCGGCCTGGAGGGTTACACCAGCGCCATTGCCAGCGGACACGTGGCGGCGCTGAATCTGCACCGCCGCCTGAGCGGTCAGCCACCTCTGGTTTTTCCCCGTGAGTCCGCCCTGGGGGCGCTCTTGGCGCACACCCAAACCCCCAACCGGCCCTATCAGCCCAGCAGTCTCAACTACAGCCTTTTTCCGCCTCTTTTTGAACGGGTGAAGGGCGGCAAACCGGCCCGTCGGCGGGTGCATGCCGACCGGGCCAAGGCCGCATTTACGTCATTTTGCTCAGAACAAAGCCTGGGCACTGTTAACCTCGCGTCTCCATGAAAATCGCCACCACCTATGCGGGCGCGACAGAATATGTGTGCGCCCTGGGGCTTCGTGACCAGCTCGTAGCGGTGAGTCACGAATGTGATTTTCCGCCCGATGTCGAAACGCTGCCGCGCCTCAGCAGCACCCGCATCAACCCGCAGCAAAACAGCCTGGGCATTCACCAGCAGGTGCGGGAATTGCTGGCCCAGGGGCAGTCGCTTTTTGAAATTCACCTGGACGTGCTGCGGGAAACCGGCGCGGACACCCTCATCACCCAGCAGCAGTGCGGCGTGTGTGCGGTTTCTCCGGCAGACCTGGAAAACCTGGGCGAGGCTCTGGGCCGCGAGGTGCGTGTGCTTTCGCTGGAACCCAATGGTTATCAGGACGTGCTGGAGGATGTGCTGAAGGTGGGGGCATTTTTGGGGGCCGAAGAAAAGGCCCGCGACCTGCTCGCCGAATGGAACAACCGCACCGAGGCTGTTCGCCGCGAAACCCGCAAACAACGGGCCTTGGCGCGCACCGCCGTGGTGGAGTGGCTGAACCCGCCCATGGCCGCGGGCCACTGGACAGCCGAGATGGTGGGAATCTGCGGCGGGGCGCATGACATCAACCCCACCGGCCCCGCCCGCACCATTTCCTGGGCCGACCTGGCCGCCTACAACCCCCAGTTGCTGCTGCTGATTCCCTGCGGTTTTGACCTGCCCCGCACCCTGAACGAACTGGCGACGCTGCCCCCCATGCCCGACGGATTTGAGCACACCTCGGCGGCGCGGGATGGCCGGGTCTACGCCCTGGACGGCCTGTCGTATTTCAACCGCTCCGGCCCCCGGCTGGTGGACAGCCTGGAACTGATGGCCGAGGTGATTCACCCGGAAAAATTCGCCGGTTTTTTCAGGGACAGGCCCCGGCGTCAGGCCGCCCGCCAGGTAAAGTTGACATAGCATTCCCCGCCCCCCGCCGTCATTCCCGCGAAAGCGGGAATCCAGTTCAAACAAAAAACAAAAACCTTTTTGTTTTGTTGATTTTTATGAATTCTATTCACCCCCCATCGT
>CAYJOG010000323.1:0-4060 GCA_964371695.1 uncultured bacterium | reverse complement strand
GTTTCTCCACCATGCGGCGGTCCAGTTCCTCGGTCAGGTTGTGCAGGTCCACCACCACCCGCAGGCCGCGGATAAGGCCGGTGTGCAGAATCAGCCGCACCATCCAGTGCTGGGTGAGGGTGTGAAAATCGGCGTTGCGTTTGCCGTGTTGGTGGGCCACTTCCAGGGGTGGATAAAGCTGGCTGAAGAAAAACTCCTTCATGTCCGGCGCGTCCACATCGACATAACGCTGGCGCAGCACCTCAATCTGATAATCGTTCAGGGCCTGATGAATCACGATTTCCTCAGCCATCCAGGCGCCCTCCGTGGGGCAGCGTGTTCACCGGCTCGCCGCAACCCGGACACTGCACGCCCTGGCTGCCCAGAAAAGCCGCAAACACCTGGCCACAGGCGGGGCAGGTGATTTCCTGCAAACCGCCGCTCATCCACAAACCGGTGGGGTCGCCGTCCTGGCTGGCGTGGGATTCCAGCAACGATTGCTCCTGCTGGCTCACCGCCGCAGCGCGCTGCACCATGCCCACCAGGTCGCGCCACTCCTCCATGTCCAGGTCAATGGCGATGTTGTAGAGGCGCAGTTGCACACTGCCGGTGATGGCGTCCAGCAGAATTTCACCGATGTCGCTGTCCGCGAGGCGTTTCATGGGGTTCATTATAGAAAAACGCGGCGACAAAAAGGAGGGTGCAGTGCGGGTTCGGCAAGAAGTCAGGACTGAATGAACACCGTGGCCTTTTCGATGCCTTCTTTAATGATCGCATTGCGGGCCTGGATGTCTTCGAGCTTCACGCCCACGGCGACGCAGAGTTTCTCCAGCGAGGGGGCGGGAATGGGCCGGGCCACGCCCATGCCGTTGGCCATGGCATAAATGTTGGCCAAATGAATGGTGTTGGAAAACTTGGCGAAGGGTTTGTCGGCGGGGCGCACCTCGTGGTGATAGGCGATGGCCGCCATGATGGCCTGGGGCAGCTTCCAGTGCTGGGCCATCTGATAACCCACATGGGCGTGAGAGGTGCCCAGATATTTCATTTCATAAGAGAGGATTTTTTCGCTGTCGTCTTTGGCCAGCCCATGGGCCACCTTGAGGGATTTGCCATCCAGCATGTTCATGGCCAGCACGCCGATGTCGTGCATCAGCCCGGCAATGAAATAGTCCTCCAGATTTTTGCGCTCCACCTTGCACAGCTCGGCAATGGTTTTGGCCACCACGCCGCAGGCCACGGAATGTTGCCAGAAGGCGTCCAGATCAATGCCGTCTTCGGCGCGCTGGCGCTTGAGCACGTCCATGGTGCTGCTGCTGATGGCCACGTTGCGCACGGTGGCCATGCCCAGCAAAATAATGGCCTTGCTCACCTGGGTGACTTCTTCTTTCAGGCTGAAATAGGCGCTGTTGACCAGCTTGAGGATTTTCGCCGCCAGGGTGGGGTCCACGGCGATGGCCTGGGCAATCTGCTGGGGTGTGCTGGCGGGGTCTTCGGTGAGGCGAAGAATCTTGCTTGTGGTCAGCGGCAGCGGCGGCAGCTTCTCAACATAGGCTTTGACGGCGGTTGCACTGATGGCCATGACGGTTCCGGGGACAGGCGCAAATGCGCCGAAGGGGATTATGCTTTTTTCAGTGGCACTTTTCAAAAGGATACCGGGATTCACTCTGACTGGATGAACAGGGGCGCACGGGGGTAAAAACCGGGCCGTTTCGACAAAAACCCGACACCTGGCCCAAAAATCTGTTTTAAAAGTCCGTCGTGGACTTTATAAACCCAACGCCATCGGGGGCAAAGCCCCCTCGGCGTGGCGAAAACCTGTGCTTTTTCAAAGCTCCGGTTTTCGGGTGCGGCCGCTATCGCCTTTGCTCGGCCAGATGCCCCAATGGGCATCTGGAAAGATTCCTCGCAAACTCATGGCCGCCAGAGCCTGTCCAAAGTGGGCCACGTTTCACATCGCCCACTTTTTAAACAGGCCCAAAAAACCATGTCTTTCTGGTTCAACCGGTTAAACTTTCGCGCCGTGTCCATGACCGAAGAACAGATGACGCAGTTTCACGCCCTGGCCCAGACCGGGGACACACCGGCGCTTGTGGCCTTTTTGCAGGGGCATCACCCCGCCGACATCGCCGCGTGCCTGGATCAGGCCAGCCCCGAAGAAGCCATCCGCACCTTTCACCTGCTGGAAAAAGCCACCGCCGCCGAGGTGCTCACCGAGGTGCAGCAACACCTGCGCGAAGACCTGCTGGAAGACCTGGAAGTGGAACACATCACCGAACTGGTGGAGGAACTGGCTGCCGACGACGCCGCCGACATTGTGGGTGAACTGGACGAACACGACCGGCCCAAGGTGTTGGCGGGCAGTTCCGAGGACACCCGTCAGGACATCCAGAATCTGCTGAAATACCCCGAGGACACCGCCGGCGGCCTCATGGACACCTTTGTGGTGAAACTGCCCCGCAACCTCACCCTGGGCAAGGCCGCCGAGTGGGTGCGAGGGCTGGCCGAAGAAGAAAAGGAGAACATCCCCCACAACGTGTATGTGGTAGACGCCAGCGGCCGACTGGAGGGCCGCCTGCCCCTGCGCAATTTCATTCTGCACCACCCCGACACCCGCCTGGAAGACGTGATGGAGACCAAGGTGCGGTCCATTGACGTAGCCGCTGACCAGGAACACGTGGCCGCCATCTTTCGTAAATACAACTACGAGCAGATGCCAGTGGTAGACGCCGAAGGCCGCCTGCTGGGGCGGATTCTGGTGGACGACGTGGTGGACGTGATTGACGAGGAACACGAAGAGGACATGTACCGCCTGGCAGGGCTTTCTACAGAAGAAACCCTGGCCGACGACACCCTTTCGTCGGTGCGCCGCCGCCTGCCCTGGCTCATCATCAACCTGGGCATGGCCGCCATCAGCGCACGGGTGGTGGCCTCGTTTGAACACACCATTTCACAGGCCGCGCTATTGGCGGCCTTCATGCCCATCGTGGCGGGCCTGGGGGGCAACGCGGGCACACAGTCCATCGCCCTGGTGGTGCGGGCCACCGCCATGGGCACCCTCAACCGGCAGTCGGCCCTGCGGGCGCTGAAACGCGAAGCGGGTGTGGGGGTGCTGGTGGGCGTGTCGGTGGGCCTGGCCATGGGATTGTTCGCCTGGCTGGTGGTGGGCAAGCCCTGGTTTGGTCTGGTGGTGGGCACGGCGCTCATGCTCAACGTAGCCATGGCCACCGTGCTGGGCACAGCCATTCCCATGCTGCTCAAAAAATGGGGCAAAGACCCGGCGGTGGCCAGTTCGGTGTTTGTCACCCCCCTCACCGACAGCAGCGGGTTTTTCATTTTTCTCACACTGGCCACGGTGTTCATGGCGAAAATAAAGGGCGGCTGATGACATCTCTTTTTCATGATTTGTCTCAAAACCCCCTCCTGGGGTTTTTCGACACGGTTTTTCCAAAAACAAGTGTTGAAAAAACCGCGAAAAGCTACGGTTTTGCAACCTTCGCTTTTCGGAGCAGTCCATCCTTGGCCTGCGAGGCTGTCTCTTGAGACAGCCTCCCTGCCCTGTGCTGCTGATTCACGGGAACCCCGGTTCCGCACGGGGCTTCGCGCCGCTCAAGGAGCGCCTTGAGGCCGAGGGCCTGCGGGTGCTGGCCTATACCCTGCCGGGTTTTGACGGCGCGCCCCCCCCGGCAAATGGCCGTTATGACCTCGAAAGTCAGGCGGATTTTTTGTGGCAAAAACTGGCGTCCGACGGCGTGCAGGACGTGGTGCTGATGGGCCACAGCCACGGCGGCAGTGTGGCGGTGGTGATGGCGGGCCAGCGCCCCGAACAGGTGCAGGGTCTGTGCCTGTGCGCCAGCGCCGGTCTGGCGACGGGCAACTATCTGTGGCTGGGCAACGCCCTGGGCAAGGCGGCGGCCCCCCTGCTGGGCAAGGTGGTGGACGAACTGGAACTGGAAGTCTGGCTGGCCCGGCTGATGGCCGATTATGCGACTGGTCCCAAGGCCTCGCCGGTTCCCAACGATCAACTGCTCCCCTTCACCGGCGACACATTGGTGGCCACCGTGCGCACCGCCGAGGCATGGGA
>CAYJOG010000322.1:0-4064 GCA_964371695.1 uncultured bacterium | reverse complement strand
TTCATCCCCTCGGTAGGGGGTTTGGGGGGCGAAGCCCCCCATCCACAACAACCACAAATAACAACAACTACAAAAAATCCTCCACCGGCGACTGACCCGTTTTCTCCATCACCCACAACCATTCCTGGTTGCCTTTTGCGCCTTTGACGGTGCAGGGAACCTGATGTTGCGTGGTCAGTCCCAGCGTGGCGGCGAACTGTTGGAGTTCTTCCCGCACGCGGGTCACTGCGGCTTCGTTTTTGACGATGCCGCCTTTGCCCACTTCTTCGCGCCCCACCTCGAACTGGGGTTTGATGAGGGCGACAAGGGTGTGCAAGTTGGGGCAGGCGGCCACCATGGCGGGCAGAATCAGGCGAAGTGAAATGAAACTCACGTCGGTCACCGCCAGTGTCACGGGGGCCAGTTCGGGTGTGGGTTGCAGGTGGCGGGCGTTGGTGCGTTCCATCAGCACCACTCGCGGGTTGCGGGCGATGCGTTCGTGCATCAGCCCCGCTCCCACGTCCACCGCGATCACTTTTTCCGCGCCCTGTTCCAGCAGCACCTGTGTGAATCCGCCGGTGCTGGAGCCTACGTCCAGACACACCCGGCTCTGGGCGCTCAGGGGAAACTGCTCAAAGGCTTGGCGCAGTTTGCCTGCCGAGCGGGCCACGTCCTGATTGGTCTGTGACAGTTCCAGGGCGTCTTCTGGCGACACGCCGTGGCCCGCCTTGCTGAGCACCACACCGTTGACCTTCACCAGCCCCGCCAGCACCAGAGCCTGGGCTTTTTGGCGCGTCTCGGCCAGACCCCTGGCCACCAGGGCCTGATCCAGCCGGGTTTTTGCGGGGGCGGGCATTGTGCCTGGAGCTCAGTGCTCCTGGCCAAAAACCGATTGCACTGCTTCTTCGATGTGGGCCGAAAGCACTTTTTCCACCTCGGCCATGGACTTGCCGATGACTTTTGCGCCCGAAGCCGCCACGTGGCCGCCCCCGCCCATTTTCTGGGCAATGGCGCACACGTTCACCGGCCCCTTGCTGCGCAGGGAGATTTTCACCACGCCTTCTTGCGGTGAGTTGAGCAGCACAGCCACTTCCACACCGGCCACGCCCAGCAGTTCTTCCACAATGCCTTCAAAGTCTTCCTGCTTGCCGCTGACAGCCATGAAATCCTTGTGGGGCACGCTGCTGGTGATGACCCTGTCGTGACACGAAAGGCTGGCGCGTTCCAGCGCGAACGCCTTGAGTTGCAGGTGGCTGAAGAGGCGGCTTTTGTAAACCTCGTTCACCACCAGGTGGGGCACCGCGCCTGCGGCCACCAGCCGCGTGGCGGCGGCCAGGGCCTCGGCGGTGGTGTTGGAGTGGCGGAAACAGCCGGTGTCGGTGATGAGCGTGGTGTAGATGGCTTCGGCCATGGCGGGGCTGACGGGTTCGTTCAGCGCGTCGGCGATGTCCAGAATCATCAGGCCCGTGCTGGCGCGGCTGATGTCGATGTAATTGACCGAGCCGAAGCGGTTGTTGCTGGCGTGGTGATCCACGTTCACCACCGGCCCGCCGTGTTCGAACACCTTGAGCGAGGGGTGAACCCGCCCCTGGTCGCCGCAGTCGAAAATGAACGTGACCTCGTCTGGCGCCGCGGTGTAAGCGCCGTTCTCCTGAATGTGCGGCGCGCCCTGTCCCTGCATGAAACGGTAATAAGAGGGCAGGGGATCGGCGATGACCGCCGTCACGGTTTTGCCCATCTGTTCCAGCATCAGTTTGCAGGCCACGATGGCCCCCAGGCCGTCGCCGTCGGGGTTTACGTGGGTGCCCAGAAAAAACCGCTGGTGGCTGCGGATAACCTCAGCGACTTCTATCAGAGTGGTGTTCAGGCTTGTGCTGGCCGTCGTCACGGTCATGGCGCTTCCTTCTCCTTTTTGATCTGGTCCATGAGTTCCTTCACCCGGTGAGCATCCACCAGGGTGCGGTCATAAACAAATGTCAGGTGGGGCACCATGGGCAGTTCGATGGCCTCTTCAATGCGGGCGCGGAAAAAGCCCTCGCTGGTGGCCAGGGCTTTTTGCAGCACCTGCGACTGCGTTTCGTCGAAACAACTGAAATGCACCTTGGCGTTTTTGTAGTCCCGCGAGGTTTCCACGCGGGTGACGCTCACGGTTTTGAACATGGGGTTGCCGGTGCCCATGAGAATGGCGTTGCCCAAGGCCTGCATGATGCGCTTGTTCATGCGTTCCAGTCTGCGGTCTACCGATGACATGACAGATTTTCCTCCTGCGGGGCGGGGCAGGGCCGCGCCTGCCGGGTGGTTCAGGCCAGGGCCTTGCGTTCAACGGCGACCATTTCAAAGAACTCGAACACGTCGCCTTCTTCAAAGTCGTTGAAATCCTTCACCACGATGCCGCATTCATAACCCAACTGCACTTCGGACACGTCGTCCTTGAAGCGCTTGAGCGATTCCACGTTGCCCTTGAAAATCTGGGCGCGGTCTTTGCCCCGGTAAATGCGCAGCAGGCTGTTGCGGCGGGCCTTGCCCTCGCGCATGTAACACCCGGCGATTTTCCCCACGCGGCTGAAGCTGAACACGGCGCGCACCTCGGCCTCGCCGGTGATGCGTTCTTCCATGTCGGGCGAAAGCAGGCCCAGCATGGCGGCCTTCACGTCTTCAATCACGTCGTAAATCACGTTGTATTCCCGCAGCTCCACCTGTTCGTTGGTGGCCACGCGCTTGATGGCGGCGGGCGTGGGAATGTTGAACGCCACGATGATCGCGTCGCTGGCGGCGGCCAGGTTGATGTCGTTTTCGGTCACCGCGCCCACCTGATTGTGGATGATGCGCACGTTGACCTCTTTGCTCTCGATTTTTTCCAGTGAGTCCTTGAGGGCCTCCACGCTGCCCTGCACGTCGCCCTTGATGATCAGGCGCAGTTCCTTGGCCGCGCCTTCTTCTATCTGGCTGAAGAGTTCCGCCAGAGTGGTTTTGCGTTTGGCGGCCAGTTGTGTTTCCTTGGCCACCAGTTTGCGGTTCGAGACAATGTCCTTGGCCAGTTTTTCGTCGGCCACGACATAGAGCGGGTCGCCCGCCTGGGGCACTTCCGTGAGGCCGGTGATTTTGACAGGGGTGCTAGGGCCGGCTTCCTGCAGTGGGTTGCCATGGTCGTCCAGCATCAGGCGCACCTTGGCGCGGCAAAGGCCGGCCACGGCGCTGTCGCCGGGGCGCAGGGTGCCTTTTTGCACCAGCACGGTGGCGGTGGGGCCGTGGGCCTTGTCCAGATAAGCCTCAATGATGGTGCCCACCGCAAAGCGGTCGGGGTTGGCCTTGAGGTCCTGGATTTCCACCATCAGCAGAATCATCTCCAGCAACTGTTCGATACCGGTGGCCTTGAGCGCGCTGACTTTCACAAACACGGTGTCGCCGCCCCATTCTTCGGGTTGCAGCCCCAGTTCAGAGAGCTGCTGCATCACGCGGTCGGGGTTCACGCCCGGTTTGTCAATCTTGTTCAGCGCCACCAGCACCGGCACCTTGGCGCTGCGGGCGTGGTTGAGGGCTTCAATGGTTTGCGGCATCACGCCGTCGTCGGCGGCCACCACCAGCACCGCCACGTCGGTCACATTGGCTCCGCGTGCGCGCATCTGGGTAAACGCCTCGTGGCCGGGGGTGTCCAGAAAGGTGATGGGTTTGCCCTTGTGGGTCACCTGATAAGCGCCGATGTGCTGGGTGATGCCTCCGGCTTCGCCTTCGGCTACGCGGGCGTTGCGGATGGCGTCGAGCAGTTTGGTCTTGCCGTGATCCACGTGGCCCATGACGGTGACGATGGGGGCGCGGGGCTTGAGCAGCGTCGCGTCGTCTTCCACCTCAAGCCGGGCTTCGTCTCCGGCGGATTCCTTGAGTTTGTGGGCGAATTGCGCGCCGAAATGCTCGGCGATGAGCTGGCTGGTGTCTGGGTCCACGGTGTGGTTGATGGTCACGGGAATCCCCATGTCCTTGAACAGCCACGTGATGATGTCCTTGGCCGGAATGCCCAGGGAGGCGGAAATGTCCTTCACGGTCATGTTGCCGCGAATCACCAGCACCCTTTCGGACATGTCCACGAC
>CAYJOG010000321.1:0-4096 GCA_964371695.1 uncultured bacterium | reverse complement strand
GGGGCCTGGCCCGGTCTGATGATGCTGGTATTCACGCTGCCCCTGCAGGGGAGCGGCGGCCTCAGCGTCGTGGCCCTGGTGGCGGCCCCTCTCAGCGAATGGATTGCCCTGGTGGTTGCATGGCTGATGAGCAGCTTTGGCATCGAAACCCTCCGCGAAGGCTCCAGGCTTCTTTTGCCCGGCGCGATGCTCACCGTCGGCCTGCACTGCGCCGGGGTTCAGTATTTTGAAGTCTTTGGCGTCCTCCTCCTCAGCCTGATCGGCCTGAAAGGAATCCCCGCCCACCCAGCCATTTATTTCCCCGCCGTTCTGTGCCTCACCATCGGCGCCAATCTCATCCGGGTTCTGTTCGTCGCTCTCCAGGTCACCTTATTCGGCCTTAAAAACGTTGCCCTCCTGGACCAGGTCGCCGGTATCTTTTTCATGCTCCTCATCCTGCCCGTCCTCTGGCGCTGGCCCACCGCCGCTGGCGGGAACAAAAAGAGTTGCAATACCAATTTTCACCGAACCGTCTGACTTCGCAGCACCCGTTTCCAAACCGGTTCATCGCTCAGAGTTAATGTTGTTTTGGTTAAAAATTGGTCTCAAGTCCTCTACCAATCTTCGTCTGGAGAACGCCACCCTTCGTGTCCAGATTCAGATGCTCGAAGACAAATTGAAAAGCTTGGGTAACAAAAGGTTTGCCAACCGGCCTGACAGACGCTGCCAGGAACAACTTCGCTTTCCTCCCCGGATGGACCATCCAGTCATACGGTAGCTTGGCCAGAATCTATTTCGCGTTGAAAAAATCAGGGTCAGCCATCAGTAACCAAGCCTTCGTGATGGCGTCAGCCTCCCGGCTTTCTCCCTCACGCGGCTTCAAGCTGCTCGCCTCCCGAAATTTGTACCGGACTGATACGAATGAACCTTGATCGGAACATTTTTTGGGGAGTACACGGGCGAATTTTTATGTAGGAACGTTGTTTGTCAACACTCATTTAATTCACCCACAGACAAGCTTATACACAACATTTTCTTTACATTGATTAGTGTAATGGTAACATCTGGCTTGGAATGAAGAACCCTGCAGTCAGTCAGTCGCTTGTCTGCCGGGTTGGGAATCGCCTTTGCGCCATTCCCCTGACGCACGTCATTGAGATCATGCGCCCTTTGCCCATCGAGGTTTTTGCAGGACCGCCATTATTTGTAGAAGGTCTGTCCATTATCAGGGGAAAACCCGTGCCTGTGGTGGATGTGGGCAAACTTTTGGGGGATCCCCAGGCGCCTGCGGGGCGTTTTGTGACTTTAAGGGCTGCAGACCGGTCTGTGGCCCTGGCGGTGGAGGGGGTGTTGGGGGTGTTTGCCCTGGGGAACGTGGCGATTGGGGATTTGCCCCCGCTTCTGCGTGATGCAGGGGCTGAGGCGATTTCCGCCATGGGTGTTCTGGATGAGGAATTGCTGGTTGTTTTAAGCCATGCGCGGATTGTGCCAGAGGAACTGCTGGCGGCCATGTCGGCGGAAAGGCCCCCGGCATGACCCAGCCCACGCACCCCGCTGATGTGGAAGCTTTCCGCCGCTTGATTGCACAACTGACGGGAATCCAGTTCGAGGAGGCCAAATTGGGCTTTTTGGGCGAAGTGCTGCGCCGGAGGGTGGCGGCGGAAGGCTGCTCCCAGGCGGCCTATCTCAAAAAACTGGCCCACCACCCGTCCCAGGCCTTGTTGGGCGATCTGGCCCAGGAAATCACCGTGGGGGAAACCTATTTTTTCCGGCACACAGACCAGTTTCACGCCTTTGCCGAGGTGGCGCTGGCGGACAGGTTGCGGCTTCGGTCGGCCCACAAACACCTGCGTGTCCTTTCGGCGGGTTGCTCCTCGGGAGAAGAAGCCTATTCCCTGGCGGTGCTCATTCACGGGGCGCTGCCAGACCCTGCCTGGAAGGTTTCCATCCGCGCGGTGGACATCAACCCTGCCGTTCTTCAAAAAGCCCGACTGGCCCGTTACTCCAACTGGGCTTTTCGGGAAACCCCCTCTGAACTGCAAAACCAGTGGTTTCAGCAGGAAGGCCGGGAGTTTCTTTTGAATGAAACCGCACGCGCCGCGGTGACCTTTGAAGAAAAAAATCTGGCCTGTGAAGACCCCGACCTGTGGGCGCCGGAATCCTATGACATCGTTTTTTGCCGCAACGTGCTGATGTATTTTTCCACGGAAAACGCCCGTGCGCTGGTGGCGCGCATCTGGCAGTCGCTCGCACGGGGCGGGTATCTGTTTTTGGGTCACGCGGAAACCCTGCGCGGCCTTTCACAGGACTTTCACCTTTGCCACAGTCATGAGTCGTTTTATTACCAGCGCCGCGAAGCCCAGGACCCTGTCGCGAGGGACATGGCGCCACAAAACGGTGGTGCGTTGGTGCAGGGGCAGCCGCTCCTGGCCCTGGTGCAGGGGGCAGACACCTGGGTAGATGTGATCGGCAGGGCCGCCGAGCGCATCCATGCGCTCAGCCGCAGGCCGGATCTGCCAAAGGGGACGGCGGAGTCGGGGTGGGACCTGGGACAGTCGCTGGACCTGTTGCAGAAAGAGCGTTTTTCAGAGGCGCTGGACCGGGTAAGCGGTTTTCCGCCTGAATCGGCGCAGGACCCCGATGTCCTGCTGCTGAAGGCGGTTCTGCTTTCTCACAGCAGCCAGTTTGCCGCCGCCGAAGAAACCTGCCGCAAACTCCTGGCGCTGGACGAACTCAACGCCGGTGCGCACTTTGTGCTGGCGCTTTGCCGCGAAGGCGTGGGAGACCGGGCCGGGGCGGCCGAGTATGACAAAACCGCCATCTACCTGGACCCCGGTTTTGCCATGCCGCGGCTGCACCTGGGTTTGCTGGCCAAACGGATGGGAGACAAGGAAATGTCGCGCCGGGAACTGGGGCAGGCCCTGTTGCTGTTTCAGGGTGAAGATTCTTCACGCCTGTTGCTGTTTGGCGGCGGGTTTGGCCGCGAGGCCCTGCTGTCACTTTGCAAAACAGAACTGGACGCCCGTGGAGGTCGCCCGTGAGTCAGTCCCACTCCCCCCTTTCCGAAAAAGCACTTGAACTGCGCCGGACTTTCGACCGCTCTTTTGCAGAGGAACGGTGGCCCGGTGAAGTGGTGGGTGAAGACCTGCTGGCCCTGCGTGTCGGCCCGGACCCCTATGCGCTGCGCCTGCGTGAAATCAGGGGGCTTTTCGCGGATAAAAAAATCGTGGCCTTGCCGGGGCCTGTGCCGACACTGCTCGGCGTGGCGGGTTTTCGCGGGGTGCTTGCGCCGGTCTACAACCTGGGGGCTTTGCTGGATTATGGGGTGTCGGCGCCCCCTCGCTGGCTGGTGATGTTGTCCGGCGCACACCCCGTTGCCCTGGCCTTTGACGCCTTTGAAGGCCACCTGCGGATGCCGCCCGCCGCCTTTGCCCGCCACCACGGCACAGGCCCCGCCAGCAGACATGTCCGCGAAGTGGTGCGTTGCAACGGGGCCACGCGCCCTGTTCTGCATCTTCCCTCAGTGCTTGAAGTCATCAAAGACCTGGCGTCCCGGGACGCCTTGAAAAAAAAGGAGTAATCACACATGGCCAAACAGTGGACCTTCGGGAAAAAAGTCGGCGCGGGATTTGCCGTGGGGGTGGCGCTTACGACGCTGGTGGGCGCGATTTCCATTTTTTCCCTCCGCTCGGTGGTGGCTGTCAAAGACAACCTCATTGCGGTGAACGCCGAAATCCTTGTGGAGGCGGAAAGGCTCTCTGGCGAAAACGCCCGCAAGTCCGGCGCCGTCCTGCGTTTTCTTTTGACCGGAGACCAGCAGGCCCTTCTGCAACTGAAAGATTTCCGTGAAGAGGTGCAGGGAATCCTGGACCGTCTCGGGAATCTCGGCAAAACACCCGAAGAAAAACAGTTGCTGGAAACCATTCAGAAGCGCAACACCGAACTGCGCGATGCCGTGGACGGCCTGATAACGCTTCGCCAGACCACCACGCCCCTCGCGGTGATTGCCCAAAAGTATGACGACGAGGTCATTCCCCTCCGCGAATCACTTCGGGATGCCATCAATGCGTTGAGCAAAATGGAGACCGAAGCCCTGCGGGAAACGCGAGAATCTTCA
>CAYJOG010000320.1:0-4103 GCA_964371695.1 uncultured bacterium | reverse complement strand
TTTTACCGCTTGCAGGGGGTGGGGAAACCCCTGCAAAAGCGCCATTTTGCGAGAGTCTTACTTGAGCAAAATGGGTTGAGAAAGGCCAGGAGGGACTTTCTCAACACTATGTTAGATACCCACGCGGTGGTTTTTTTGTTGAGTGGAAGACTGGCCGACCCCTTGCCGCTGGGGCAATATGGTGTTTCGGTCATCACCGAAATCGAATTGCTTTGTTTCGGAGGTCTTGGGGGGGGGAAGAAGAAATCGCCATCAGGAACTTTCTCGGGATTGCGGTTCGGCTGCCCTTGACCGATTCGGTGGCAGAAAAAGCAATCACCGTGAAAAAGAAGACCGGGCTGAAATTGCCTGATGCCGTGATTGTGGCCACTGCTATGGATTGGCAGGCGGTTTTATTGAGCAATGACGACCGGATAAAACAGGTGAAAATGGTTCCCGTTCAGTCGCTTCTTTTGAAATGACCAAAAAAACGCAGATTTTTTTGAGTTTGGGCGTAACGGGAGCTTCCGTCTTTGGACGTTAATTCCATGGATGAACGGGGTGGAGGGCATCTAGAATGCCGCGGGTTCATGTTGCGTTTCAGAGTCTGCGGGTGGGGTTTGGCCTTTTTGGGGTGCCTGATGGTTTCACCAGTCAGGGCGGGTTACGCGCCAGAGGTGGTGAGCGGTTCCGCCAGCGCCCAGGCGGGTGTGGGTGAGTTGCTGATACAGCAAAAACCAGCCCTCACACTGGCCACGGGCAAGGGTGGGGCAGACCGCCTCGCCGTGGTGGCGGCCAATCTTCAGCGGGTGCTGGCAGGGGTGAACGCGCCTCCATCGGCGGTTTTTGCAGGCAAATATCCCATGGTGCTCAAGGTGGCCGGCGTGCCGGTGCTCACGGTGACACCGGTGGATCTCAGCCTTTGGGGCGTTCCGGCGGGGGGGCAGGGCAAGGCATATGGCGGGCGCACCGCCCAGGCTCTGGCGGCTGTGGAGCGGCGCCTGGGCGAGGCCCTCTCGGCCCTGCCCGCCATGCCTGATTTGAAAGAAAAGGTTTATCTGGGGGTAGGGGAATCCCAGACGCTGCTGGGTGAGGACAAGGCCACGGCCCGCTGGCCCGTGGAGGTGCTGGCCGAATCCGCCAAGGATTTTTATGCCTGGAAGCAGATGCCCACTGGCGCGGTGACGCTCACTGGCCTGGGGGCGGGTGAAGGGGTGCTGCGCCTGCGCAAGGGAACGCTCACGCGGGAGGTGTTCATCAAGTGTCGTTACCGGGCGGGTCTGGTGACCGGCCCCATGCGGCTTTTCATCAGCAGCCCGCCGCCGCCCCGCGCCGACGTGCTGGCCATGGCCCGCGCCGCCATTGCCGCCAACGTGTTTGAGCGCGAAGGGGCGGAAACCTCGCTGGCTTTTCAAATGCCCGCCACGCTGGGGGCGGGCAACCACGCCGTGCCGGTGACGGTGAAAATCGGCGGGGCCAATTATTTTGACCTCGTGAGTCAGACCAGTCTGGAAGTCACCGTGGGGCAGTTCACGCCCATGTCCCCGGCGCGGCTTTACATGAGCAATTCCCCCGAACGGGTAAAAGGCCCCCAGCGCCTGTTCGAGGGCGTGATCAGCGCCGGTGTGCCCGTGCGGTTCATGCTGCACCACCTCAATGATTCGCCCCAGCGGCAGATCTACTCGGTCAAGGCCAAAAACCGGGGTGAGCACAGCGTGTCCCTTTATTGGCAGGGGTCCACAGGGGGGCCAAGTCCCCACGAGAGTTTCACGGGCTACGTCTCCGGCCTGGGGTTTCTGGGACAGACCCAGCAGGGCGCGGGACTGGGGCTGACCATTGCCCCCGGCAGTCAGGCCATTGTGCAGCGTTACACCGTCAAGCCCCGCGAGGTCATCAGCAGCGTGCAGAATCTGGAGGCCGTGGGGGGAGACCTGGAACTGGTGGTGGACGCCTACACCGACAGCCCCGGCGCGGGCACGTTGCCCAACAATCACCCCGAACTGGTGTTTTCCTATGCCGAGGTGCCCCAGGAAATCGAACACGCCACCAGCGATGCGTGGAAGTACCTGTCCCTGGGTTACCTGCCTGAATCATCCGGGGCCAACTTTCACCACATCAAGGGAAACTTTGGCGGCACCGACCGCATCAAGGTCCGTTTTTACAATGATCAGGACATCGCCCGCAAGGTGTGGATCAAGTTCTTCCCGGCGGCGGGTTATGCGGGGGGCGTGTTTCTCATCAACCGCGAACTGGTGAGCGTGAAGCCCACGCCCCCGCCCCAGGAGGTGACCGTGTATCGCACCGAACTGCAACCCGGCGAAACGCGGGAGGTCTCGCTGCAAAGCCTGACGCTGCCCGGCAGCAACTATCCGGCCAAGCTCATTGTGGCCGCAGAACCCATGGGAAAGGTGGTGCAGCGAAAAGATGAATCCGAATGAGCACATCAGCACAGAGGAACTCGCCGCGCTTTATGAAAAAGCCTGGCAGGAGGAAAGCCAGCAACTGGAGGGTAAGCTGGACCGGGACGTGACGCTCACGTTCACCGGCCCTGTTTCCAGCGGCAAAACCAGCGCCATCAAAACCCTGTTCGGCATCGATTTTGGCCAGATCAGTCCCAT
The DNA here is from genome assembly GCA_964371695.1 of uncultured bacterium. Classification (GTDB taxonomy): domain Bacteria; phylum CAYJOG01; class CAYJOG01; order CAYJOG01; family CAYJOG01; genus CAYJOG01. Next base: position 1,506 of record CAYJOG010000320.1, on the reverse strand, counting down.
GCCTGGTTCCACCACCGAGGTCAAGGCCGCCCGACTGCCGGGGCACGAACGGGTGTGGATTCTGGACACCCCCGGCCTGCACGACACACAGAGCGCGCTCAGTGACTCGGCCCGCAAGGCCTTTGAGCGCACCGACGTGTTTCTTTATTTCATCAACGCCGAAGGCAGCGTGACCGAGCCGGTGCAGAAGGATTACCAGTCCATCCGCGCCCTGGGCAAGCCGGTGCTGGCGGCGCTGAACAAGGTGGACTTGGTGCGCACCCCTGCCGAGGGGGCCATGGCTTTTTTGCAGGAGTTTGCCGAACACGCCCGCCTGCGCCTGGGGGCCCCCGCCGAGGATTTCCTGTTTTGCGCGCTTGACCCGGACCCGCGCCTGAGTCCCTCACCCATTCATCTGCGCCCCCTGTTGCGGTGGATCACCACGCGTCTGGAGGAGGTGGGCAAGGATCTCCCTTTCGCCCGGGCGCTCGCGCCACAAAACAAAGAGGAACTGGCAAGCCTCTGGATTTTGGGGGCCGCGGCGGCGGCCTTTGGCGTGGGCGCCCTCCCTTTGGCCGGGGCTGACCTGCCCGCCCTGGTGGCGTTGCAAACCGCCCTGGGCCTGCGCATCGCCGGCATGTACAACGTGCCGATGGATTTCAAACAGGCCGCGAGCCTGGCCACGGCGGTGCTCATGGGCAGCGCGGGCAAACTGGCGTTCCGCCTGATTCTTGAGGGCATGAGCCAGATTCCCACCGGCGTGACCCAGGTGGTGGCGGGGGCGGTGGCGGCGGCCACCACGCTGCTCTATGGCTACACCATCCTGTTTGCCTGCAAGGCGTTTCAGGAAAGCGGCAGTCTGGTGCTCAACCCCAAGGCCCAGGCGGCGCAAGAGGCCATGCGCCGGGCGCTGCGCGACGCCCTGGGCGACAAGGTGCCCGCTGGTCTGTGGCCCCAGATCGAAAAAGCCATCAGCCGCGTGCTGGGGTAAGACGCTTGTCTGTGGTGGTTCGGTGTTTGCCGCAGCGGGTCAATACATCGCTTTAACAAGCGAAAACAGGCTGCTGAGCAAAAACACCAATCCGCCCGACAACGCCCAGCCATAGGGGCTGCTGGAAAACGAAATGAGTCGCCAGAGGGTGGGATGCACGTTCAGGTAGCTACTATCCAGGGCGGAATTGGAGATTTGACAAAAAAATTCCAGGGGTTTTTTTCGGTAAAATACCCGCCGATGCTCCGGGTCCTGGATGTGATGGCCGTGGTGGATGAAACCACCGACACCGTGCAACTGTGGGGCGGTCCCCAGAGCCTGCGGGAACTCGCCAGCGCCCTGTGTGAAGACGCCCCCAGTCAGACACTGCACCTGCAGGAGGCGGTGGGGGATCTGGCGGCGGGTCAGACGCCCCTTTCGATGCTGAGCCTGCACCGCCACGGCGACGGGCCGGTGTGTGTGGGGCGTGAAGAAGGCGCGTTGCTGGCCGAGGGCAGCGAAGAGGGGTTTGCGAATCTGGCGGGCCTGATTGAGCG
>CAYJOG010000319.1:0-4106 GCA_964371695.1 uncultured bacterium | reverse complement strand
GCATGATCGAGCTGATCGGCCCGGCATTCACCATCGCCATGCTGGGAGCCATCGAATCACTGCTCTCGGCCGTGGTGGCCGATGGCATGACCGGCACGCGGCACCACTCCAATCAGGAACTGATTGGCCAGGGGGTGGCCAACATCATGACGCCGCTGTTTGGCGGCTTCGCCGCCACCGGCGCCATTGCCCGCACCGCCACCAACATCCGCCACGGCGGCAACAGCCCCCTGGCGGGGGTAATCCACTCCGCCACGCTGCTGGTCATCATCCTGGCCCTGGCCCCCCTGGCGGCCAACGTGCCCCTGTGTGCGCTGGCGGCCATCCTGTTTGTGGTGGCCTATAACATGAGCGAGATGAACCACTTCTGGCACATCACCCGCCACGCGCCGCGCTCGGACATCGGGGTGTTGTGGATCACCTTTCTGCTCACCGTGTTCACCGATTTGGTGGTGGCGGTGAACATCGGCGTGATTCTGGCCACGCTGAACTTTCTGCACCGCATGTCGTTGGCGGTGGAAGTGCAGCACATGTCCGAAGAAGAACTGCGCCCCGAACTGGCCGAACAGGGCCTGCCGCCGATTCCCCCCGACGTGCTGGTGTATTCCATCGAGGGGCCGTTCTTTTTTGGCGCGGTAGAGAGCCTGGAGCGCGCCCTGGCCCACACCCACACCGACCCCAAAACCCTCATCATCCGCCTGCGGCATGTGCCGTTCATGGACATCACCGGCCTTGAAACGCTTGAAGAAGCCATCGGCAAGCTGCACAAACGCAACGTGTCGGTGATGTTGTGCGAGGCCAACACGCGGGTGCAGTTCCAACTCAGCAAGGCGGGACTGCTCAAAACCAACGGCGCGGGTAATTATCACGAACACTTGGCAGAGGCCCTGAGCGGTTGCATCACCAACCACAGGCCTTGAGCCATCCACAAAACTCCGTCATTCCCGCGAAAGCGGGAATCCAGTTGAAACAAAAACAGAACTCCTTTTTCTTTTCTCTTTCAGTGGCACGGACACTCCTGTCCGTGCATCAAACAAAAAAACCAGACCTTTTTCTTTATGCTTTTTGGTGGCGCAGGCATCTTGCCCCACCAGAACTGGTTTTTTGCTTATTCCTTCACTGGATTCCCGCTTTCGCGGGAATGACGGCATCTGGAAAGCGGACTTGGGGATAGTTCGCACCGGCCAACCATTTTCAGGCTGACAAACCATCACCCTGTCGTTTTTCTGGCCGGGCTACGGATTTTGCTTTTGGTGCTGTAAGAAACACCGTGCTCTTTCAGGTATTCGCGGATCAGTTGCCGCACCACCTGAGAAGGCGTCAGGTCCTGGGCGGCACAGAGCTTTTCAAAGGCCTGTTTTTTAACGGGGTCGATGAGCACCGTGAGGCGGGCGGTTTTGCTTTCCATGTTAATTGAATGGTAATGGTTTACCCATGCTGCGCCAAGCCCTGCCGGAGAACCGTCGGGGCGGCGACCAACGCCCGCGTCGTCCTTTGGTTAAGGCGACTTTTTTTCGTGCTGCGTTTTTTCGTGCAGCATGTGGGCCTTGGCTTTGCGGGGGTCGTATTGGCACTTGCAGAACTGCTTGCGCACAAAACCCAGCACGTCCTGAATATCCTTGGTTGAGAGTGTGTAACCAAACGCAGGCATAAAGGGGCTTTCACCCACCGCACCGCCGCCGCCAGAGATGGCCTTGAACAGCTCGTCGTCCGGCTCCATGGTCATGAACTTGGGGTCTGAAAGATTGGCGGGGTTTTTGGGCAGGGGCTTGCCCGCCGGGCCGTCTCCCTTGCCAAACCGGCCGTGGCAATACACACAATATTTGAAGTAAACCTGCTTGCCGCGGGCCAGATTGGGCGGGGCGGCGGGTTTGACCCACGTGGCTGGCTGGCCCGCCAGCGCCGTCTGCACCGCCAACAGGGCGGCCAGCACCAACGTGGCTTTGAACGGTGTGAAAAAACGAGTAAAAGTAGTCTTCATGAAATCCTCCGGGCCACTGATCGAATCTTATTGAGATTCATTATCACTTTGCGGGTGGCAAAATCAAGTCATTGCCCTCCGGTTTTTTTGGGGGGAGGGACCGTGGGGTGAGGCGGACAGTGAGGCGGGAGTCCCCGCCCGCCATTCCAATAAAAAGGTTTTCTGTCCTTTTTTTTTCTGGGGGGGGGTCACCCCCGCCCCACTGAGCAAGAAAGCCTTTTTGTATGAACGCAGGCAAGATGCCGGCGCCACATCCCCACGGGGCCTCATTTCCCCACCCTGACCTGCCGGGAACCAAACCCCCGCTACAATCGTTTCAGCCCCATGACCCGGCACCACCTTTTTTCACGCCTTCCCTTTCGGTTTTTGTTGAGCGCCCTGTTGCTGGGTCTGATGCACGGCCTGCCCGCGCTGGCCCTGCCTTTGGGCGGCCCCGGCGCACCGCCCCAACACGCCCAGGTGGAACTGAAACCCCTCACCCCCGTGCTGGTGCCCGGCCAGACCACCTGGCTGGCCATTCTGGTGACGCTGGACCCCGGCTGGCATGTGTATTGGCAAAACCCTGGCGGCGCGGGGCTGGCCCCCACGCTGAACTGGACGCTGCCGGAGGGCTTCAAGGCCGGTGACGTGCTCTATCAGCGCCCCCGTGTGCTGCGCACCGACTTGGGGGGCGGCGAAAAAATCGAGAGCTACGCCTATACCATCCAGGCGACCTATTTTGTGCCCCTCACGCCCCCGGCCCAGGTGGCGGAAAAGGAAGTCACCCTCACGGCCAACCTACGTTTTGGCGTGTGCGCCGAGCAGTGCTTCGCCCAAAAGGAAGACCTCACCCTCTCCCTGCCCGTGGACACGGCGCAGGGGGTGGAAGACGCCTATCTGGCCCGTGAAAAAAAGCTGACGCCGCCAGATTATCCGGGGCCGGAAAAAGCCCCTTACACCTTTACGGTGTCCTCCCCCACCCTCACGCCGGGCAAAAGCGCCGCCCTCACCCTCACCTTCACGCCCAAGTCACCCGGCGACCAGTTGGCTTTTGACCCCGAATCTCAGGCCGAGGCCGAGCACGCCCTGCTACCGGGGCCGCCCCGCTACAACGGCCTTGCCGTGACCGTGCCCCTGGAGGTAATCGAGGGGGGTGGCGACATTCCCGCCACTCTTGGCGCGCTGGTGGTGCTGAACCTGAACGGCGAAACAGTGGCCCACCGCCTGCAACTGCCGCTGAAAAAATCCACCGGTCAGGCCCCTGCAACAACGCCCACCACCGCGCCGGGGCAGTCCACCGGCGGCTTGCCCCCGCCACCGGGCGGCGGCCTGCTGGCGGCAGACCACACCCTGCACGCCAGCCCCACCCTGCCGCTCTTGCTGCTGATGGCGCTGGTGGGGGGCGTGTTGCTGAATCTGATGCCCTGCGTGTTGCCGGTGCTGGCCATCAAGGTGCTGGGGTTTGTCAAAGACGCCCACGGCCACACGGGCACACCGCTAGCCGGGGCGTTTGCTTATACCGGCGGCGTGCTGGTGAGCTTTGGCGTGTTGGCGGCGGGCATCATGGCCCTGTCGCGGGCGGGCAAGGCGGTGGGCTGGGGCATACAGTTCAGCAACCCTTTTTTTGTGATGGGCATGGCGGTGATCATGCTGGTGTTTGCGCTGAACCTGTTTGGCGCGTTTGAGCTGACCTTTCAGGGGGGCGGCGCGGCGGCGCGGCTCTCGGCCCGGCAGGGTCTGGCGGGGAGTTTTTTCAGCGGCGTGCTGGCCACCGCCATGGCCACGCCCTGCACCGCGCCGTTTCTGTCGCCGGTGCTGGGGTTTGCCCTGAGCCAGCCGGGGGGACACACCCTTTTGCTGCTGGAGGTGATGGGTTTTGGCTTGGCGCTGCCTTATGTGGTGCTCACGGCCTGGCCCAGCCTGTTGGCCTATGTGCCCAAACCGGGGCCGTGGATGCTGCGCTTCAAACAGCTCATGGGCCTGCTGCTGGCGGGCACCATGTTGTGGCTGGTGTGGCTCATGGGCCAGTTGTGGCCCGGCGAGGGTCTGCTGATGCTGCTGGTGGAGCTTTTTCTGGTGGGGGCAGCGGTGTGGTGCTGGGGACTGGGCAGCGAGGCGGGCGGCGGCACGCGCCTGATGTGGCGCG
>CAYJOG010000318.1:0-4107 GCA_964371695.1 uncultured bacterium | reverse complement strand
GTTTTCGGGGCAGTCCATCCTTGGACTGCAGAACCCATCTCATAGACATTTATGAGATGGGTTCTACTCTACACCTTGGCTTTTTTGGCCCGTGCGCCCAACACGTCGGCGATGTTTTTGGCCCCCAGGCGCACCACAAACTGCTTGAAGGTTTCAGCGCCCTGGCGTTCTCGCAGGTAAAAATCCAGCAATTTGTTAACCCAGCCGGGCACATCGGCGGCGGGCACCGACAGGCCAAATTTTTCGCCCACCACATTTTGGCCAGTGGCGTCGGCCCCGCCGCCAATGAGAATCTGGAACAGGTCGCGGGTGACACCGCCGCGCACGTCGCGGTAGCCGATGAGGCCGATGTTGCCGATGTGGTGCTGGCCGCAACTGTTGGTGCAGCCGCTGATGTGAATGCGGAACGGCCCGAACTGTTTGAGTTGCGCGCCGCGCCCCAATAGTTCACGCCGCAGCACCTTGGACATCTGGATGGAACTGGCGAAACCGATTTCGCAGAAATCCGTGCCGGGGCAGGCCACGATGTCGGTGATGCGCCCCACTTCGGGCGCGCTCAGGCCCATGGCCTTCAGCTTGCCGTACATGGCGGTGAGTTGCTGGCCCGCCACCCATTTGAAGACAAACTTCTGCGACTGCGTGACACAGGCATGGCCGTTGCCAAACCGCTCGGTGAGGCTGGCGAGGTCGTTCAGTTGTTCGCTGGTCACGTCTCCCAGTTCCAGGGGCACCTGCACCATGTAAAAGCCGGTCTGTTTCTGGGCAATCACGTTCACGTCAAACCAGTCCTGCAGGTCTGGGTCGGCGCCATCCGGCTTGAATGTTTCGGCCTGAATATCCGGGACAGGTTCTTCGTAAGGCGGGAATTCAAAGGGTTTCTGCACTGCCTTGAGGCGCTCGGCAAAGAGCCGCTCAAACGTGGCGTTGAACTTTTCTTCGCCCCATTCAAACGCGACATATTTCAGGCGGGCGCGTTTGCGGTTTTCACGGTTGCCGTGTTCGTCGAACAACTGCACGATGGCCTCGCAGGCGGGAATCAGTTCCTGAAACGATATGAAGGGGCGCAGTTCGTGGGCCACGCGGGGCGTTTTGCCCAGCCCCCCGGCCGCCAGCAGGCGGAACCCCTGCTCTTTTGCGCCGTCCGCGAGGGTGCGCTCGGCGCAGATCAGACCCACGTCGTGAATCACCGCCAGACCGTGATCATCGGCGTTGCTGCTGAAGCTGATTTTGAACTTGCGAGGCATGCGCTGGTTCTCCGGGCGCAGCAGAAAATGCTGATAGACCCCTTCGGCATAGGGGCGGTAATCGAATACTTCATCGGCGATGTAACCGGCGCGGAAATCGCCCGTGATGTTGCGCACGGTGTCGCCGCAGCCCTCGCGGCTGTGCAGGTCGGCCTTGAGCAGTTCGCGGCAACTGGGCACGAGGTCATCAATGCTCATCCAATGAAACTCCAGGTCTTGCCGCGTGGTGAGGTGGCTCAGGTTTTTGCTGTACTGGCGCGTGAGGTCCGCCATCACCCGCAGTTGGGGGGCGCTCACGCGGCCATAGGGCAGCTTCACCCGCTGCATGAAAAAGCCCAGCTCTTTATACACACCAAACCAGAGCCGCTTTTTGCGGAAGTCGTCGTCGCTCATTTCGCCTTTCTTGTAGGCTTCCACCTGCAGGGCAAATTCCTCCAGCGAGGATTGCACCCGCTGGCTGGTGATTTGTGTGTTGGCTGAAAAACTCATGACTTTTTCCTTTCCCCTGGACCCTTTGCCAGAGAGGGGCATTATTCCACAGCGCGGTGTCTGGCCAAGCGCTGGCTCCAAACCGCGCATTTTCGGACATTAAGGCTCTTTAAATAGGGGTTTCAGGCATTCCGAAATTGTGTTTGCCATCACAAAGCCCCTGCTTTACACTTCCGCCCCGTGTTCACACGTCGATCCCTGACGGTGGCCGCCTGCGCTGTTTTCGTCGCGCTTTCGGCCCCCGCCCTCAAAGCCCAGACGCCCTATGGCCAGACCGCGGCAGCGGACTACGCCCAGCCCCGCGTCACCCCCCAGATGCAGGAATACGCCCAGTATTACCTGGCCTGGGTGCGGCAATACCGCCCCCAGCTCTCTGAATCCCAGGCCCGCATGATCGCCTCGGCCCTGCCCTACTACCTCCAGGTGGTGCTGTTCTACAACAAGAATCTGGTGGACGTGGAAGCCACCGTCATTGCCTATCACGTGCTGGAGAAAAGTTATCAGTTCAACGTGGACCCCCGGCTGGTGATGGGGCTGATCAGCGTGGAAAGCCGCTTCAAACCCCAGGCCGTGAGCCGATCCGGGGCGCGGGGCCTGGGCCAGCTCATGCCGGGCACCGCCAAATATCTGGGCGTGAGCAACTCCTTTGACCACGAGCAGAACATTTACGGCACCGTCAAATACATCCGCGAACAACTGGACAAGTTCCGTTATTCCGCCCAGCCCCTCACCTTTGCCCTGGCGGCCTACAACGCCGGGCCAAAGGCCGTGGAAAAACACGGCGGCGTGCCCCCCTACCGCGAAACCAAAAACTACGTCGTCAAGGTGAGCCAGATTTACAACCACCTGTGCAGCGGTTGTGTCAGCCGCGGCAGCGGCGTGGGTTATGCCTTTTTGCAGCCGGGGCGGTAAACAGACGCCATCAGGGTGTTGAGCAAAACCCGGCTACATCATCCGCCCTGGTGCTTTGCCCTCCTGTTTGGCCAGGGCAAGGGCGTCTTCTTCTGAATAACCCACCGAGGCCAGCAGGGCGTTGTGCTCTCCCAGGCCGGGGGCCGGGGCCAACGGGGTGGTGTTCAGCCCCAGGGGCGTGACGCGGATGGCCAGGGGCACGTCTTGTGTGGGGGGCGGAAAAACCCCCCGCGCCTGATGGTGGGGGTGATTCACCATTTCTTCCAGCGAGAGCACCGGCTCGATGCAGGCGTCGGCCTGCTCCAGCACCGCAATGGCCTGGGCCAGTGTGCGCCCGGCATACCACGCCGCAATCTCGGCTTTGACTTCATCCTGTTTTCTTTCGCTGAACTGGGCCCCCAGCAGGGTGGCGGGCAGGCCGGTGGCCATGAGGAATTTCTGGAAAAACTTGGGCTCCAACGGGGCTGAGGCCACGGTGTGGCCATCCTGCGTGGTGTAAAGCTGATAACAGCCCAGCACCCCCGACAGCGTGGAGCCGTGGGGCCGGATGGGTTTCTGGTGGCCCAGGTATTCACTCAGGGCGATGACGCCAAACGGAATCACACTCTCGGCCAGACTCACGTCAATGGCCTGAAACCCCGCACCGTGGCGCAAACGCCCCAGTAGCGCCGACTGCACCGAGAGCGCCGCCATCATGGCCCCGCCCACGTCGGCCACCTGCACACCGGGCATGTGATGGCTCAGGCTGAGCCCCCCCGACAGGGCCATGTAATTGAGGTCGTGACCGGCGCGATCCTTGAGGGGGCCGGTTTGGCCATAACCCGACATGGACACCAGAATCAACTGAGGGTTGGCAGCCTGAAGCGCCCCGTGGGTGAGGCCCAGTTTGTCCATCACACCGGGGCGGAAACTTTCCAGCAGCACGTCTGCCGTGGGCAGCAGCCGCAGCAGGGCCTGACGACCCGCTTCGGTTTTCAGGTTGAGGGCGATGCTTTTTTTGCCCCGGTTGAGGGCGGCATACATGGCCCCCTGACCATTGGACAAAAAGGGCGGGCTGTGGCGCACATAGTCGCCCAGGCCCGGCTCTTCAATCTTGATCACCTCGGCCCCCAGGTCAGCCAATATCAGCGACGCCAGCGGGCCGGGCAAAAGGCGGGTGAGGTCCAGCACCCGCAGGCCGGTGAGGGGGGGAGACACGTTTGACATGGGGGCATTGTACGGCGCGGACATGGAATGCAATGTACGGGGATAGTGGGGAGAATCAGAAAGAAAAAGGGCCATGGATGGCCCGTTCCGCCGCCGGTTCAGCATGGCCGGTACCTGCCTGGCAGTGGCCTTGTGAGAGAAAGCCGACGTGGCTTTTCGGGCTGGGCTGAACCGTGCGGCGCTGTTTGTAAGGTTTCACGGACGAAACCGGCGAACCAGAAAACATAAACCGGGCAGGTTTCCTTGCCACAGTTCC
>CAYJOG010000317.1:3603-4158 GCA_964371695.1 uncultured bacterium | reverse complement strand
GCCTTGGGGGGGGTGTGGGGCGCGGCCCGGGGCGCGCGTAACAACAGGGCAATCAGCGGCAGCAACAAGGCCGAGCCGAACAACAGCAAAAAGCGCCCCTGTCCGGTGAGAGCCAGTGGGTTGTTGCCCGTGGCGACAGACAGGTTCTGGCTGCTGCTGAGTTGGTGTACCAGACCGTTTTCGTGCTGCAACGGCGTCATGCCGCCCGTCAGGTCCATCACCGGCGGGCCTCCCGCCACCCAGGCGGCCACATAGGTATAAGGAATCAATTGGGAGGGAAAGACACTTTCTTGCCGGTAGGCATTGAGAAAAAACATCAGGCCCAACACCGGCAGCCCCACAAATACCACCAAGGGGCGAACCGGCGAAGCGGTTTTGCGCACCACCCCCAGGGCGAGACGGGTGATCAGCACCAGCCAGAACACGGTGAGCACCAAACCGAACAACATCAACCCCATGGCCGCACCCAGTGCCTCCACCGGCAGCACCAATGCTGGTCCCCGCAGAACACCCCCCGCCAGAATCCCCCCCGCCACCAGCGTGGCGGCGGGCAGG
>CAYJOG010000317.1:0-3593 GCA_964371695.1 uncultured bacterium | reverse complement strand
CGCCCGTGCAGTGTCAGGGCCAGGGTGAACCACGCCAGAAGCAGGGCCGCCAGGGAGGGGATGATGGTGAGAGCGGATTCATCTTGCCCCACCTGCATCACGGGGTTGCGGGAGAGCACAATGTGTGTGACCAGCAAAATGAGGCCAAGGGTGAGCACCGAAAACACACCCATCTGGCCCACCGAAAAACCCGTGGCCGAGGGATAAAACAACCGTCGCGAGGCGCTGATGACGCCGCTCATCCAGGAGGTGACGCCCAGCAGCAACAGCACCAGCGTCAACCACACATGTTCTGCCGTTGAAAAATCGGAAAAGAACGCCTTGGCGAACATCGCCGCAGGCACCAGCATCATCATGGAAAGCACCGCGCATCCCAGAATGGCCGAGCGCGCCCGCCACAACATGCCCGCGCCGCCATGGGGGACCAAGCTGCCCACGCCGGTGCCCGTGAGCACCAGACTGAAAAAAATCATTTCAATGAATAAGGCTGGCAGATACCAGCCGGGCAGGCCCATCACGCTTTGTGTCACCAGCAACACCGGCGCAATAAGGGCCAGCATGAACCCCTGTTGAGCGAAACCACTCAGCATTTTGCCCACCACCGTTTGCCACGAGGGCATGGGAGACAGGCGCAGGGTGTGCAGGGTGCCGGTGGCGGATTCTTTGTGCAGCAGGTCCAGCACCTGCAAGGCCCCCAGCGTGGCGATGCCCAGGCCCACCATGAAACCCGCAATGAGAAAACCCACCAGATGGTCTTCTGAGGACCGGCCAGAGAGGATTTTCATGGGGCTGATGGTGAACTGGTTGTCTCGATCGAACAACAAAAACTGCATGGCCACCACCGCCACACACAGGGCCAGCAGCAGGGCCGGGCCGATACGGCCAAACAGGCTGCGCGAGAGCCGCCGCCACTCTTTTCGCAACACTGCTTTGTGAACGCCCCAGAGTGTTTCCGGGGCCGCGCCCTGCACCAGCACCGGGGGGGAGGTGTTCACCGGATGCCCCCCTGGGTGAGTTGCATGAACACGTCTTCCAGGTCTCCTGCGCGACGGGTGACCTCCACCACCGGCAGGCCCGCCGTGACCATATCCTTGATGAGCAGAGACAGGGCCTGATCGCCGCCGGTGAGGCGAATTTCCATCACACCTTCGCGGTCGGGCGGGGCCACGCCTTCCACCGCAGGGTGGGTGCTGAGCGCCCGCTGGGCTTCTTCCAGCCGGTCCACAAAGCGCAGGGCCACGCGGTCAGCCCCTGATATTTCGGCCAGAATGTCTTTCACCTTGCCCTGGGCCACCAGCCGTCCGCCTTCAATCACGCCGATGCTGTCGCAGAAATCCGCCAGCTCCGGCAAAATATGGCTGGACACCAGAATAGTCTTGCCCATGTCCCGCAGGGTTTTGAGCAGTTCCCGCAGTTCCACGCGGGCGCGGGGGTCCAGGCCGGCGGCGGGTTCGTCCAGCAGCAACACTTTTGGGTCGTGCAGCAGTGTGCGGGCCAGACACAGGCGCTGGCGCATGCCCTTGCTCAGGCCCTGAATGAGCGTGTCGCGCTTGGCGGTGAGGTCCACCAGTTCCAGCACCTGGCCGGTCACCCGGTGGCGCGTTTTTTCGCGGATGCGGTAACAGGCGGCGAAAAAATCCAGATACTCCGCCACGGTGAGGTCTTCATAGAGGCTGTATTCGTCGGGCATGTAGCCGATGAGCTGGCGCACGGTTTCGCTTTGCTCCACCACGTCATAACCCATCACCCGCGCCGCGCCGCCGGTGGGGGTGAGCAGCGTGGCCAATATGCTGATGGCCGTGGTTTTGCCCGCCCCGTTGGGGCCGATGAAACCATAGATTTCCCCTTCTTCCACCCGCAGGTTCACGGCCTCCAGAGCGGTGGTGGGGCCAAACTTCTTGCTGAGGGCGGCGGTTTCAATCATGGGGTTTCCAGTCCAGTGAAGACCATTTTCTCGTGTTGTTATAGTAGTTGTTGGCGTTGACTTCACGATGCCCGTCCAGCGAATGGACTTCCAGCAGGTGAAGGAGCGGGTCTTGAACGGTTTGCAGGGTTGTGGGGGCGGGCGGGGCGCTGCCCAACATCGCACCAGATTTGACCGCTGCAACAGAGCCGGAAATATTCTGGATGAACTGGACTTCTTCAGACATTTCGGGATTGCCAGGGTGGGCCAGCAACACCACAGAGGGCGAGACCGGCACGGGTGAACTGGAAAAGGGTGTGATCTGGAATGTTCCCTTGTTCAGCGGCTTTGCGCCATGCACGGCCAGATAGGTTTTGGGCCGCATGGCGTCAAACAGGCCGGGGGCGGGGCCAATGTCCGGCAGGTTGCTGAAAGTGGTCAACAGATCGGTATACCCCATATAACCCTCATTCTGGCTGGAGCAGGCGTAGCCGATGGTGAAAGGGGCCGTGGGCGGGGGCATGACGCCGCTCTGGTGCAGCACATGCAACATGTGGTCTTCAGATTTCCCGAACAGCAGCAGGTCGGTGGGTTGTGTCAGCAGCAGGCAGTTCAGCAGCCTGCCGATATGGCCAAAAGGCGGATAGGGCTGGGCTGTCGTTGCCGGGAGCAGTTTCTGCCGCAGGGGATGACTGGCCGTGAGGTTGCCCAGCGAAAACCAGCCGGTGGCGAAAGAAAAAGCCCAGACATCGTGCAAATTCATGGCGGAGCGGAGGGTGAGGTCTTTGCCTTTGAGATGCACTTGGCCAAAGCCGGTGGGTCTGGTGGTGGGGCGCACGGTGATGTTGTCCACCACGTCCAGACCATGGCTGGTGTGGGTGTAGGTTTTTTCGCGCAGTGTGCCCAGCGTCAGATGGTAAGTGGTGAGGTTGGGCATGGCCGACCCCCACGAAGTCAGTTTGGTCATGGGGAAAAAGAAATCATCTGGCTCAAAACGAATGGTGTGAGAGGCCCCGCCGTGAACGATGGTGGAGGTGGCGGTGCTCAACAGCGTTTGACCGTGTGTGCGGATCAACATGCCAGAGGTTGCCTGCTGCCGGGATTGTTTCTGATACCAGCCCGACAAAAGCAGCGCCCCCAGCAGGCCCACGGCCACCAAGCCAGCTATCCAGCGGGGCTGGTTGCGTTTTCTCAGGACAATCCCCACGCCCCCCAGGCCATAAACCAGCAAAAATCCAAAAATCCAGTTCAGGGAGATGGATTTGTCTTCGAGGTTATGGTGGTTGAGGCGCAGCAGGGCGTGGCGCAGGCCGGTTTTGAAAGTGTCCGCCTGACCAGAATAAATCCAGGCCTTGCGCAGGGCGGTTTGCAGCACGGCGGTGGGCGGATGGTCGTACCACTGCTGGTGTCGCAGGTCCAGACCCAGATACCACACGTTGCCCAGACCCAGGGGCCGTTGCCACAACACGGGGGTGCCGTGGTTGGAGAACACCGGCTTGAGGCGGGTGTGGCGGGGGGCCAGCACAGAGGGGGTAAAGGGTTTTTCACCGCTGCGTGCAGGCGGGAACACCACGCCGCCGCCGGTTTCCTGAAAACGCACGCCGGGCCTGCCGGGCCCGCCCCAAAGGGCTGAGAGGGCAGGGGATTCCAGGGCCTGGGACTCGCCACCCGACACCACCAGCAACTGGCC
>CAYJOG010000316.1:0-4159 GCA_964371695.1 uncultured bacterium | reverse complement strand
GCCCCATTCTGGCCAAGGAAATCATCAACCAGTCGCTCGCGAGCACCGAAAAACAGACCCGCGCCGACATTGAACTGGCCAAAAAGGAAGGCTGAACGACATGGCCGCCCACCGCGAGTCGCTGGTCTGGCCCTGTGACAAGGACAAGGTGATTCACGCCACCGTGATGGCCCCTGCGGACAACCCCGACATCATCCGCGCCATGTCAGACGTAAAAGATGTGGTGGTGCTGGAAAACGGCTGGCAGGATGGCCATTACATTGTGAAACTGGACATTGAAAGCGACGCCGAGGTGCCCGGCGCGGTGAGAAGCCTGCTGGGGGGCAAAAAAATCGGCTGGGTGCAGCGGGGCGTGTACAACCCCGCCGAGGACAGCTACACCGTGCAGGTCACGCCCAATTATTTCGCCACCAACCTCAGGGTACACACCGTGGGCAAGGTGAAACCCCTGCCAAACGGCCACACCGAAATGACGCTGGAGTTTGAAGCCCACTGCAACATTCCCCTGCTGGGCGGCCTCATCGAAAAACTCATCGTGCAGAAAGTGCGCGCCAGCCTGCTCCGGCAATACCGCCAGGACATCCACCGGATTGCGCAGGGGTAGGGCGGGGGGCGGTTTGATATACCAAGTCGCATAAAAATGCCCCGGAAATCCAAAGCCTCACCACCAAAATATACTTTTTCATCGAAAAGTATGTGTGGCCCCTGCTAAAAGATACTAGAGTACCTCTGTGCGGCCCGAAGACTTTACCGAAAAGGCGTGGGGCAAACTGGTGGACAGCGGGCAGGGCGCACAGGCGTTTGTGCCCCACCCCCTGCCGCCACCCTTGGTGTTTTCGCCCGATCTGGTCAACCGCCTGTCGGGGGCCGACAGGGCCGTGGGCGAGCTGGCGGGCCAGGCCAGGAATCTGCCCAACCCCTATCTCTTCATCCGGCCCATGCTGCAGCGGGAGGCGGTTTTGTCCAGCCGGATTGAGGGCACCCAAACCTCGGTTCAGGAGCTGATTCTTTCAGAAGCGGATACCCGCCGCCAGGGCGCGACCAAAACCGACGGGGATGTGCTGGAGGTGCGGAATTATGTGTGGGCCATGGAATATGGCCTGGAACGAATCCAGACACTTCCGCTGAGTTTGCGGTTCATCCGGGAATTGCACGAAAAGCTGATGCGGGGGGTGCGGGGCGACCGCCACACGCCCGGCGAATTCCGGCGGATACAGAACTACATCGCGCCCCCCGGCGCGCCCCTGTCGCAGGCGAGTTATGTGCCCCCGCCCCACCTGGAAATGACGCAGGGGCTGGACGCCCTTGAAAAGTTTATTCACGCGCCAGACAACCTGCCGCCCCTGCTGCGACTGGCGCTGGTGCATTACCAGTTCGAGGCGATTCACCCCTTTTCAGACGGCAACGGGCGCGTGGGCCGCCTGTTGCTGTCGTTGATGCTGTGTTCGGACAACCTGTTGTCCGCCCCCTGCCTGCACCTCAGCGGGTGGTTTGAAAAACACCGCCAGACGTATTACGACCGGCTGCTTGGCGTCAGCCAGCGGGGAGAATGGGAAGCGTGGCTGCTCTTTTTTCTGGAGGGTGTCGCCACAGAGGCCAGAGCGGCCACAAGAAGCATCGGGCAGCTGGTGGGGCTGTGGCAAAAATACCGGGCGCAATTGACCAGCGCCCGTTCATCGGCGCTGCCCCTGAAACTGGTGGATGAACTGTTTCGCTCACTGGCCATCACCATTCCCCTCGCCGCTAAGGTGCTTGCGGTCACGCCGCGCTCCGCCACGCTCACGATTGAAAAACTCATTGATCAGGGTGTTCTGGTGGAGCTTAAATCCAGCCACGACACTCCTTTAAGGCCACGGTTGTTTTTGGCCAGGGAAATCCTCCGGGTGGCCGAAAACCAGGAATCTGAAGGCGTGCCTACAGCACCGTGACTTTCTTTTTGGCGCCGCGCACCTTGGCAAAGGCGTTGCGGGTGTCGAGGATGGCCTTGGCGTTTTGCAGGATCATCGGCAGGTCGTAATCGTCGTGATCCACCAGCAGCACCACGCAGTCGGCCTCTTTGATGGCCTTGGGGGTGACCGGCGTGCGCTTGAGCGCCACCGAAAGCTCCTCTGGCTCAATGCCGTGGGCGTGGTTGAGCACCGACACGTAGGGGTCGTGATATTGCACCTTCACGCCTGCTTCCAGCATGAGGTCCAGAATGCGCACCGCCGGGCTGTTGCGGGCGTCGTTCACGTTCTTTTTGAAGGTGGCCCCCAGGGCCAGGATTTTGCTGCCCTTGAGCGCCTTGCCGTGGTTGTTCATCAGCCGCGTGAGTTTGTTCATCACAAAAATCGGCATCATCTGGTTGGTCTCGGCGGAAAGCTCGATGAACTTGGTCCAGAAGTCGAACTCCCGCGCCTTCCACGACAGGTAATAGGGGTCCACCGGAATGCAGTGCCCCCCCACACCGGGGCCGGGATAAAACGGCATGTAGCCAAAGGGCTTGCTCGCCGCCGCCCCGATGACCTCCCAGATGTTGATGTCCATGCGGTCGCACAAAAAGGTGAGTTCGTTGATCAACGCGATGTTCACGCTGCGGAAGGTGTTCTCCAGCAGCTTGGTCATCTCGGCCACCTTCAGGCTGTTCACGGGCACCACCTGGGCCTGATCCACCACCAGCCGGTAAAGGCCGCAGGCCAGACGGTTGCAGTTGGGCGTGAGGCCGCCGATGACCTTGGGGGTGTTCTCGATGCCGTATTTCGTGTTGCCGGGGTCCACGCGCTCCGGGCTGAAGGCGAGAAAAAAGTCCCGCCCGGCCTTGAGACCCTTTTCTTCCAGAATCGGCTGCACCTGTTCCTCGGTGGTGCCGGGATAGGTGGTGCTCTCCAGAATGATGAGCTGGCCCGGCCGCTGGTGGGCCAGAATGCTGCGGGTGGCGCTCTGCACATAATGCAGGTCGGGGGCCTTGGCGCGGGTAAAGGGCGTGGGCACGCAGATGAACACCACGTCGGCCTTGCCCAGCACCGCCGGGTCGCTGGTGGCGGTGAACAGCTCCTTGGGCACCGATTTCAGTTCGTGATCGGGAATGTCCAGGATGTAGCTTTTGCGGGCGTTCAGCGACTTGACCTTTTCGGTGCTCAGGTCAAAGCCATGCACCTTCACGCCCTTTTTGGCAAAGCTCAGCGCCAGGGGCAGGCCCACATAACCCAATCCCACCACCGCCAGTTCCACGGTGCGGTGATTGATTTTTTCTTCCAGCACCCGTGCAAGGGTTTTGGTGTCGTGTGGTTTGACGGTTTTTTTGGTGCTCAAGGTGTTTCACCCCGGTAAAAGGATTTTTTGGCTGGGAATCAGCCCGATTTTGCAAAGGGGACATGATAGCCCTCTGGCCACGCATTGCCAGTGACGGTCATCCTCCGATAAAAAAAACGCCGGAGAGTTGCCCCTCCGGCGTCTGAAATTTCAACAAACCCGTGTTTATGCGTCGTAATACAGGGTGTATTCGTAGGGATGCGGGCGCAGGTTCATGGGCAGGATTTCGTTTTCCTTTTTGTAGTCAATCCAGGTTTCGATGAGGTCTTCGGTGAACACGCCGCCCTTGAGCAGGAACTCGTGATCTTGTTCGAGCGCGCTGATGGCCTCGCCCAGGCTGCCGGGCATGCTGGGCACACCGGCTTTTTCTTCGGCGGAGAGTTCGTAGATGTTCTTGTCCATGGGTTCGCCGGGATCCAGTTTGTTCTGGATGCCGTCCAGGCCCGCCATGAGCATGACCGAGAAGGCCAGATAGGGATTGGCGGTGGGGTCGGGGAACCGCACTTCGATGCGCTTGGCCTTGGGGCTGGCGCTGTACATGGGAATGCGGATGGCCGCCGAGCGGTTGCGGCTGGAATAAGCCAGATTCACGGGGGCTTCATAACCGGGCACCAGACGTTTGTAGCTGTTGCAGGTGGGGTTGGTGAAGGCTGCGATGGTCTTGGCGTGTTTGAGGATGCCCGCGATGTAATGCAGGGCCATGTCGCTCATGCCCGCATAGGCTTTGCCGGCGAACAGGGGTTTGCCGGCCTTCCAGATGCTCTGGTGGGTGTGCATGCCGCTGCCGTTGTCGCCATAAATGGGCTTGGGCATGAAAGTGACGGTTTTGCCGTTTTGCAGAGCGGTGTTCTTGACGCTGTATTTGTTC
>CAYJOG010000315.1:0-4176 GCA_964371695.1 uncultured bacterium | reverse complement strand
TCCTTGCCCTCTCCCTCAGGGAGAGGGCAAGAAAAAAGGCCTCATTTTGTCTACATCTACTCTAAAAATGCTCTAACCCTCTCGCGAAAGTACAAACAGCCAGAACCACCGCGCCCCCGCGAGCGAAACGGCCATCAGCAGCAGCACACCCACCACCGGCAGCAGCCAGTGAACATGGGTTTCCGGGTCATCCACCAGTCCGCCCGTGATGTCATAAGACACAGACTCGTCGGATGTATCCGGTGAAGTCTCCATTGGGTCTGATGGCGAAAAATTTTCCACTGGGAGAGATTAACAGACTGTTGAAAGTGCGCTGCCAGTGGTTCATCCGATTTGAAATGCGTGGCAGCGATGTCCCACTGGGCTGCCGCTTTCACGGGAACACCCTCAACCCGTGGATTCCAGCCCGTTCAAAAAAACAACCACTCCGGCTGGCTCACCATGTGGCCCCGCTCCACCGATACCGAACTGAGCGTGGACCAGAGCGCACCACCGGGAAAGGAAAACGTCCGCTCCATCTGGCCCTGGGGCAAAAGCACCGCCCGGTGACCCGTGGGCGACCCCAGGCCCAGGCGGCTCAGCAGGCCCGGCGTGGCCGGTCCCAGGGAATCAACGAACACTGGCAGGCTCTGGCCCGATGGCGTGAGGCACACCTGCCCCTGCAGCGACAACAGACACGCCCCCCTCTGCCAGGGCACAAGCACCATATCCGAAAGGCCCCGGTCGTTTACCCCCACCAGCGGCATGGGCGCACCGGCCACCAGACCGTCGCGGCTGAACACCTTGAGGGCAAAGGGGCTTTGGGCAGAATCACTGGCCCGGTGAGCCAGATAGATCACCGTGGGTGAGGCCCACAGGCCCTGCACCGGCAACATTCTGGGCGGCAGGCGCAGACGCACCCCCCGGCCCCGCAGCGGATGCGTGGCCAGCACATCGGCGCACAGACTCACCGCACCAGCGGCGTCGGTGAAGAGGCGGCAGCCGGTTTCTCCCAGTTGAAAACGTCGGCTGGTTTTCAGCGGATGGGTGGCGGCCGGAAAAAACCAAAGGTTTTTGCCCCCTGCGGCCCAGAACCCGCCGCGCCCGGCCCCCAGCCAGCGACCGCCGGGGGGCAGCGCCAGTATTTTTCGCAGCGTCCACTTTTTGCCCTTCGCCCCCAGGTGCGCCATGAGACGCCCCCGCGAAAACCACAACCCTTTTTTGTCGGGCGGCAAATGGAACACCGGGGATGCGCCCCCACGGGCCTCGGTGGGCAGGGTGGTTTTATAAAGCGGCCCCGTTTTGGTCGCTGAAAAAACCATCAGATTTTTTTCGGCAAAAACCACCACCCCACCGGCCACCGGCACGGGCGGCGCGGCGGGCGCTGGGCCGCGCCACTGGGCGCTGTGCAGGCCCTTTTCATAGAGCACCAGGGGCCGCTCGCCCCCGCCGGTCAGCGCCATCGGCGTGTTGGGAGAAAACACCGTGACGCCGGGCGAAACCGGGCCGGTGTTGAAGGGGGTTTCCTCTAACCGCCAGGGTTTGCAGCCATGCCACTGGCAGTGGCGGCTGTCGTTTTCGGCCAGCCCCAGACCCTGGGGCAGCGGCTGGCTGCTGAGCAGCTCGCCCCCGGCTCCCAGCCATTCCAGCACCACATTGGGGCCTTCCTGCGTCAGGCTCAGCCACCTTTGGGCAGCCAGGGGCGCGCCATATCGTCCCACCCAGCTCACCCCCACCGACACCGACAGCACACCGGGCGAAACCGCAATTTCCCGGCAGCCCTGGGGCTCCAGGCACAACAGGTGACGCCCTTCGTTTTCATTGAGGGTAAAGAGCCGCCAGCGGGGGGTCACGCCCGCCAGCGCGGGGGGTGGGGGTAGCGCGAAAACCAGTTCCTGGGGCGGCATCAGCGTGCCCCTGGCGGTGGAAAAGAGCGCCAGCCGCACCGTGGCGGCGGTGCCCGGCATGGGCGGGCCAGGCCCACCCGGCACGGCGGCGGGTGGCCCCGGTGCGCGGCCCGCCACCAGCACCCATTCCTGAAAACGCCCGAGCGAGAACACCGCCTCGCAACCGGCGCAGGGCGTGGGAGGCCCCTCTGCCACGCCCCCGGCGAAAAGCTGAAGGGCGGCCCCCGGCCCCTGTCCCGCGAGCACCGCCAGATACCCCTCGGCCACCGCCAGATCCACCGCAGGCAGCGGCGTGGACTGGCTCACCAGACGCCCAGTGGCTGGCTCATAGGCCAACGCCTCGCGGGCCTGGGGCGGCCCGGCAAACCCCAGCACCACCTCTTTAAGGTCAGCGGGCTTGAGCGGGCTGTCTGCCGAAAAAGGACTGCGGCGGCAGGAGACCGAGCCGGAGGCCGCCGCGCACAAAAGCGTCTGACCCATGGGGCGGCCGCTTTTCTGGCTGTTCTGCGCCAGAAACACCAGTTTTTCGCCCATGACGAGAGCGCCGGAACCGGTGGCCAGCAGGTCGTGTTGCAGGCGGGCGGCGTTGTGTTTGCCGAACTTCATGAGCAGCGGGTAATGACCGGGCGAAAGATGGGCCGCCACCGTGCCGTCTGCCGAGGCGAAAATCGCCGCCTGCACCCTGTGCGGCATGCCCCACAGGCTCAAAAAAAGTGCAAGCACCCCCACACCGCCCACGCGGCGAGGCCAAACCATCGCGCCACTTCGCAGAAAAATCATCCGGGTAATGGTTTATACCCGCACTGGACACGAGGAACAACCGGGAAGACAAAACCCGCTTCGGCCCGCTGACCGGGTTCCGGCACGCTTTTTGCATTCATCTGGCCAAGATGCCAAAACTTTTTCTCCATACACTGGCCACACACAGCCCAACCGCCGCCAACCCGGCAAGGAAACAGCCAAATGACCAGGCTCCCCCTCCCCTGACGGAAAAAACCAGTCACCGCCCCAACCCCGGCGACAACGCTCTTGGTCAGGCCCTGGCTTGTCGTGCGCTTTCCATCGGTAGTCGGCCGGTACACGACAGCCAGACCGGCGCCATTCACGCCATCGAGTTTTTCATTCTGGACAACAACCCGGAACAACCGGCCCTGCTGGATTTTGCTGAACTGGAAAAATCCTGTTCCCCCGTGTTGCTCTATTCCCTGTTTTCCTGGTATCTGCAAGAGGGCCTTGCCTGGTTTCTGGAGCTGAACGCACACCTGCCCACACCGGCCCACCACGTATATTTCCACACCACGGCCAGCCTGTTTTTTCACCCGCATTTGCTCAAAGCCCTCACCAGCTTTCCGATTGATCCGTACCAGCCGGGCCTGCTTTTGCCAGAGGAACAGGCCATCAGCAACCCCCACCATTTCAGCGACCGCGCCCGGCTTCTGGAATCTGCCGGAATTAAAACCGGCCTGGAAAACTTCACCGGCAGTTTTGTCTCACTGGGCAAATTGGCGTTGCTGCCCATCCACACCCTTGTGGTGGATTGCACCAGGCCCACCTTTTTTTCACCCGTGCCGTTTCAGACCCACGCCGAAAAACTGCTCAAGATCACCTCGCTGCTGGACATGCAGGTAATTTTTTCGGGCATCTGCCCGGCAGACGTGCAGGGGCTGAAAACCCCCCGCCGGTGTTTTTACCAACCCCCGGCAAAAAACGCCTATGCACTTTCCGTTTCGCTGGCGGGGCGGTGATCAATCCACCGTGTGATCCAGCTTGCCTGTGGCCAGCAGGCGAATGCGGGCGCGGGCCAGACTGGCCTCGGCGCGGGACACGTCGTGCTGGTAGCGGTCCTGAAGGCGGTCAATGGCCCGATGCATGGAATGCAGCGCCCGCTCGGTGTCTATCTCATGGGAGGGATCGGCGAAGTCGGTGATGAGCACCATGGTGTCGTTCACCACTTCGCAGAAGCCTTCGCCCACGGCAAAGGTGAGTTCCGTCTGGTCGGGGTGGCGCAGCTTGAGCAGGCCGACGCGCAGGCCGCTCAGCAGCGGCGCATGGCCGTTCAGCACGCCAAAATCGCCATCCAGGCCCGGCGCCACGGCATATTCCACATGATCCTGAAAACCCACCTTGGTGGGGGTGATGATTTTCAGCAGGAAAGGCGCGGACATGACTAGCCCACGGCCTTCAGTTGTTTGGCGTGTTCATACACCTGCTCCAGGCCACCCTTCATATAAAACGCCTGTTCGGGCAGCGCGTCCAGTTCGCCCGCCACCAGTTTGCCAAAGGCCTCCAC
>CAYJOG010000314.1:3550-4178 GCA_964371695.1 uncultured bacterium | reverse complement strand
GCTTTAGACCCTAAGCGGTTTTCGAGACCGCCGCCTTCAACCACTCGGCCACCTCTCCAAAGGGCGCATCATTATAACGTATCCTTGACAGTTACGACCCTGTTTCGGTCATGGAACCCGACGCGGGTGCTAAATCAACCCTTCCCCCCGATACCACGCCACCATGTCATCGAAAGATTCCTGGTGGGGCCGGATGCTGTAGCCCAGTTCCCGCCGGGCTTTTTCGTTGCTGATGCTGTAATGGAGGGAACCCTGAAAAGCCATTTCGGTGGTGATGAGCGGTTCCTGTCCGGTGAGGTTGGCCAGGGCGTCGTTAAAACGCCCCAAGGCGCGGAAAATATCTTTCGGGATTTTCAGACAGGGCGACGGCCCCCCCACCGCCTGCGTGAAAAGCCGCACCAGTTCGTCATTCTTCAGGTTCTCGCCCGCCAGAATGTAGTGCTCGTCCCGCACGCCCTTTTCGGCGGCCAGCAGGTGGCCCTGGGCCACGTCGCGCACGTCACACACGTTGCGATTGCCTTCGGGATAAACCAGAAAAGCCCCCTTGCGTGCCTGCTCAAACAGGGGCAAAAAATGCCGTTTGTGGTCGCCGGGGCCCACGATGACGCTGGGGTGGACAATCACGGCG
>CAYJOG010000314.1:0-3540 GCA_964371695.1 uncultured bacterium | reverse complement strand
TATTTGGTGTGGGGGTAGACGAAATTTTTTTCTTCCAGGTTGTAGGCGCTGGTTTCATCCAGTTCCTGCACATCGGGGCCGTCTGTTTTGCCCAGGGTGGCCACGGTGCTGGTATACACCATCCGCCCCACCCCGGCCTTGAGGGCCGCCCGCGCCACATGGGCGGTGCCCTGCACGTTGACGCGATAACTGCTGGTCCACTGACCGTTCCAGAAGCTCACGTTGGCCGCCACGTGAAACACCCAGTCCGCCCCTTTCATGCCCTTCAGCAGGCTTGCCGGGTCGTCCAGTTCTCCCGGCACGGGCTTCACCGGCAGACCCTCCAGGCAAGAGAGATCCGCCCCTTGGCGCGACAACACGCGCACCCGGTGGCCTTCGGCGCAGAGCTGGCGGGTCAGTTCACTGCCCAGGTGGCCTGTGGCGCCGGTGATGAAGACGGTTTTGGGTTTTAGGGCGGGGCTGGTAGAGGACATGGCCAGATTTTCAGGGTTTTGGGCCTGTTTGTGGAGAAAAAGGCTGGATTTTTACTGTTTTTGAGCTGGTTTTGTCCAAATTTCGCCACAACACCGGCGGAAAGGCCGTTTCGCACCATTCGCACCACAGGCCCTGGGGGGTGTCTGCCACCGGCCGCAGGCGACTGCCGCACAGGGGGCAGAACTTCACCCGGATTTCCCCCTCAGCCTGCATGGGGAGATTTTAGTCATTTGGCCTATGCGGTTGTGAGAACCGCCGCCGTGGGTAAAATCCCCCATTCGCCAGCCTGCTGGCCATACCCTATATATACAGGAGAAACCTATGACTGACGAAGTGCGGCCCGTTTGGTGGGACAACGGCACGGTGAAGATGATTGACCAGAACAAGATTCCCTTTGAACGGGGCGAGGTGACCTGCACCAACGTGGCTGAAGTCCGGGACGCCATTGTCACCATGGTGGTGCGCGGCGCGCCCGCCATTGGCGTGGCGGCGGCCTATGGCATTGCGCTGGATGCCCGCAATTCCATTCCTTTCACCATCGAAACCTTCAAAAAGAACCTGAACGAAAGTTTTGACATGCTGGCCCAGAGCCGCCCCACGGCCGTGAACCTGCACACCGCTCTGGAGCGCATGAAGGAATCCTGGGTGCGCTGCAAACACATGACCCCCAGTGAAATCGCCGATGAACTGCTCAAGGCCGCCCAGGGGTTGTATGAAGACGAACTGGCCGCCAACAAGGCCATTGGCAAAAATGGTCTGACGTTGTTCCGCAAACCTGTGCGGGTGCTCACCCACTGTAACGCCGGGGCGCTGGCCACGGCGGGATATGGCACGGCGCTGGGTGTTGTGCGGTCGCTGAAGGAACACGGTCTGTTGCAGCACGTGTGGGTGGATGAAACCCGCCCCCGTCTGCAAGGGGCAAAAATCACCATCTGGGAAATGATCGAAGAAAAAATCCCGGCCACGCTCATTGTGGACAGCGCCGCAGCCTATGTCATGGCCCAGGGTGAGGTGGACGCCATCATCGTGGGGGCCGACCGCATCGCCGCCAACGGCGACGTGGCCAACAAGATCGGCACCTACAACCTGGCGGTGCTGGCGGCCTATCACCGGGTGCCGTTTTATGTCGCGGCCCCCATGTCCACCGTGGATTTCACCTGCCCCAAGGGCGCGGCGATTCCGGTGGAAGAGCGTTCCAGGGATGAAGTCCACACCGTGGTGGGTCAGCGTGTGGCCGACCGCCGCAGCGACGTGTACAACCCTGCTTTTGACGTGACACCCCACGACCTCATCAGCGCCATCATCACCGACGCCGGTGTGGTGAAACCCGATTTCGCCAAAAACCTCAAAGCGCTCTGTAGCAAGGGATCCACCCAGGCGCGGGACAAAATCACCCTCAAGGTCAAGGCCCCCGCTGGCGCCGGGGCCAAGGCCAAAACCGTGGCCAAACCCCAGCCCAAGGCCCCGGCCAAACCCACGCCCGCCAAAAAAGCTGAGCCAAAACCGGCTGCCAAAAGCAAACCCGCCGCCAAGGGCAAACCGGCTAAAAAGAAATAGGTCTGACCCATGGCCCGCGCCAAGGCCAGTGCTCTCTCCAAAAAATCGGCCGTGCCCAAAGCGGGCGCGGCCCCTGGTTTTTCGGCGTGGGGAGCCTATGCCCTGGCGCTGTTGGGGGGGCTGGTGACGCTGGCGCTGGAAATGACGCTGGTGCGCCTGTTGTCACCGTTTTTCGGAGCCACCTTTTATACCTGGGGTGCGGCCATCACCACCATCGTGTTGTGCATTGCCCTGGGCAATTTTCTGGGGGCAGAATTATCGGCCCGCACCGTGAACAAAAAGCATTTGCTGACGGGTTTGCTGCTGGCAAGCGGTTTGTTTCAGGCCACCGTACCCCTGTGGGGCCCGGCCTTTCTTGAGGCTGTCGCCACGCGGGTGTTTCTGCACGGTGCGCCCGTCATGAAAATCAACGGGGTGCTGTTTTTTGTGTCGCTGATTCTGGCGGCGCCTTCTCTGGCCCCGCTGTGTGCGGTTTCGCCGGTGTTGTTTGCACTGCTTGGCCCCAAAGAAGAACACCCGGGGCGGCTGGCGGGTCGCCTCATGGGTTTGGGCACGCTGGGCAGTTGTCTGGGTGTGCTCGTGGCCAACTTTGTTCTGGTGGCTTATCTGGGTGTGAAACTGAGCCTGCTCACGCTGGCGCTCTTCACCCTACTGGGGCTGGTGTTCACCGGCCTGGGGCTGAGAGAAAAAGCCCTGTCGGCAGGCGCGGCCCTGTTGTTTTTGCTGCCGGGTCTGACAGCTTCACGCACACCGCTCAAGGACCACGTCACCGCCAACCCGGCGGCGCTGTTGCTGGAAGAAGCCGAAACCCCCTATGTCTACGCCCAGGTGTTTGAATCGGGGGGTTTCAGATACATCGGCGTGAACGACGGCATGTACGCCTACAGCAAAAAACCCCTGGCCCGTGCAGGGATTTATCCGTTTTATACCGGCAGTTACTGGGACATCGCCATGGCGGGTGTCATGGCCAAATCCAACCCGGAACTGCGCCACGCCCTGGTGCTGGGTTTTGGCGGTGGCATCAGTTATCAGTTGCTGAGAGATCATTTTCCCAAGGCAAAAGTGGAAGCCGTGGAGATTGACCCCGTGTTTGCCCGTCTGGCGCAGGAATATTTCGGTGTCACCCCCGAAAAAGACACCCTGCACATTGCCGACGCCCGACCCATGCTGCGCTCACTCAAAGGCCCCTACGATCTGATTGTGCTGGACGTGTATCACCAGAACAACATCCCGTTTTATCTGCTCACGCAGGAGTGTTTTCAGGCGATAACGCGCCTGATGCCGCCCGATGGCCTGCTGGCGTTCAACTTTGCCATGCCCGGTGAAAACAGGGGGTTTCTGAACCGCGTGCTGGCTTCGCTCAAACCCGCCCTGCCCCATCAGTTTGTGGTGCCGGTGCATGGCGGCAGCAACGTGATTGTGCTGGCGAGCGCAGCGCCCCTCACCCCCCGTTTGGCCCTGGGGCGTGCAATGAACGTGTGGCGCGACAAAGACGAAACTTCTCTCAAG
>CAYJOG010000313.1:0-4191 GCA_964371695.1 uncultured bacterium | reverse complement strand
GGGCGGGCGTCCTCGCCCGCCTGAAAAAAGGGACAAAAACATTTTTTTCTGACCTGGATTCCCGCTTTCGCGGGAATGACGGCGGGGAAGAGTGGCGGCTTTTGCTTTTCCCAGCCTCCAGTCTCCGGCCTCTGGCCTGTA
Organism: uncultured bacterium; assembly: GCA_964371695.1. GTDB lineage: Bacteria > CAYJOG01 > CAYJOG01 > CAYJOG01 > CAYJOG01 > CAYJOG01. The sequence goes on along the minus strand of CAYJOG010000313.1, from coordinate 4,050 downwards.
TCATGTCGCCACCACAAACCGAGCGAGGTCACCTTGGGCGTCATCAACGATAAAATTCTTGTCAACACTTCCCGCGATCACCTGTTTGACGTGGCCCAGGACGTGGAGAAATACCCGGAGTTCCTGCCCAGCGTGAAATCCGTCGCCGTGCTGGAAACCATGGACAACGGCCACCGCCGCAGCAAGTGGGACGCCTATGCCGAGGTGGTGGGTTTCCGCCGCCCCATCCGCTGGACAAGCAAGGACCACTGGGATCGCCCCGGCTACGTGGCCCGGTTTCAGCAGCTCAAGGGGGATTACAAAAAATATGGCGGCGAGTGGCGGTTTACCGAAATCGAGCCGGAGATCACCCGCATGGAGCTGAAGGTGGATTTTGACCTGGGCCTGCCCGGTTTTCTCAAACCCCTCATCGATCCGCTGCTGGACAAACTCATGGAGCAGAACGTGAAAAGCATGCTCAGCCACATGAAAAAACGCGCCGAAACGCTCTATAAAAAAGGCCGTTGAGCGCTCCGGTGGATGGATGCGAGCCTGATTTCAGGATGCATCTCTCCTGTGGGGTGATTATCATGTCGTGGCTTAAATTCCCTCAGGAGTCACCCTCATGGCCCGCGATTTGAAACAACCCGAATCTTTTGAAGAACTGCTGGACCTGGCCGCCCGGGGTCTGGACCACAAGGTGAGCCGCCGCAGCCTGCTCAAGCTGGGGGCCGTGGCCCTGGGGGGTGGTTTGTATATGGCCAGCAGCCTGAAGTGGGCGCCCCCCGCCCAGGCCGCCGGGGGATATAAAGGTGGCGAGGTGTCGGGCGGCGGCATGATCTCCGGCCTCATCGGTTTTGCCGGGGCCTTTCCCCCGCCCATCACGCGGCCCGTCACCGGCCAGCCCGAAGTGAAAGACCGCAACCCCCGCACCTGGGCCAGCCTCTATGGCAGCCCCAGCGGCCTCAAAGACGTGTACATCGGCATCGAGTCCATCCCGGCGGGCAAACCCTTTCCGCCGGTGAAGGAAAACCTCATCAACCAGCAGGACGCCTTCATCCTGCCCCGGTTTGACGTGTATTACCTCACCAAGGACGGCACCAAAACCGGCCCCATCGAAGTGGTGGTGCAGAACACCGACCCCTACCTGCACGCGCTCAAGGGCAAGCTGGGGGGGCGGCAACTCTTCAACGTGGCCACGCCCAACCAGGGCGACCGCGTGAAGGCCAACGTGAAAAAACCCGGTTTTTATGAACTGAACTGCGGTCCTCACCCCTGGGAGCGCGGCTGGCGGCTGGTGGCGGACAATCCGTACTGGACCCTCACCGACCAGTTTGGCCGCTTCAAGCTCACCGACGTGCCTGCGGGCGAATACGCCATTGTGGTGGTGGGCGAGGGACTGAAGCCGGTGCGCCAGGGTGGCATCAAGGTGGAGTCGGGCAAAAACACCAAGCTGGAGATTCCCCTGGGCAAGAAGCACCTGGACTGGGTGTAACACCCCGTCCCCCCTTGGCCCGACCGGCCAAACCGTGTAAAATGTTTCTCCACTGCCGAGGTGGCGGAATTGGTAGACGCGATATATTCAGGTTCTAGTGAGTGAAAGCTTGTGAAGGTTCGAGTCCTTTCCTCGGCACCCGCCCCAGACACCGCTCCCCCATGGGAGCGGTGTTTTTTTTACAGCAGCACACTCATGATGGCTTCGATGATGGGGAAAAAAATGGCGCCCAGCACCACGCCGCCGGTGAGGTAATTGATGAGCATGAGCACCAGAAAAAACGCCGGGCCACGCTGGGACACCGCCAGCGCCACCTGTTTGTCGCGGATGAAATACATCAGCACATGACCCCCGTCCAGCGGCGGAAAAGGCAGCAGGTTGAAGATCATCAGCATCACGTTCACCTGAAGCCCCAGGGCCAGGAACTCCACCATTTCCCTGGCGGGCAGAGCCACCGGCACCACCTGCAGCAGTTTCAACGCCTGGGCGAACAGAAACGCCAGCACCAGATTGGTGGCCGGGCCAGCCAGGGCGGTGATGGCCATGTCCCGCCGGGGGTTCTTGAAATTCATCGGGTCCACCGGCACCGGTTTGCCCCAGCCAAACTTGAAGAGCAGGAAAAACACCGTGCCCGCAGGGTCCAGGTGTTTGAGAGGGTTGAGCGTGAGGCGGCCCTCGTTTTTGGCGGTCTGGGCGCCGAATAAAAGCGCCACCATGCCGTGGGCCACCTCGTGAAAAGTCAGCGACACCAGCAGAACCACCCCCAGGTACAAATAAAACATGCCGCTGTTTTCCACCGGGGCATCCTAACAGGGTGTTTGGCCTTTACGACGACGGGGGCGTCGCCGCTACTCTGGAAGGCTGGCACGCAGTGGGCCAACAGCAGTGGGGCAGGCGTCCCCGCCTGCCTGAACAAAAAGGGCTGAAAACCTTTTTCTTTTCGTGGCGGGCGAGGCCGCCCGCCCCACTGAAAGAAAAGATAAATGGTTTTGTTTTTTTTTTTTAACTGGTTTCCCGCGTTGGCGGGAATGACGGCGGGAACGATGGGGCCTTTTCTTTTTCCACCCTCCTTTTTTCAGAACCCCATCAGCGGCGGGTTGTAGAACACCACCCGGTGGTTGCCCGTGTCGGCCACGATGACCTGCTCGAAACGCGGGCTGTTTTCGTCTTCGATCACATGCACCGCGCGGGGTTCATAAAAGGCTCCCTCCGGGCAGGCCTTGCCGGGTGAGCACATGCCCCGGCTGCCAAAGCTGGCATAGGGCAGGCCGCTCAGGGGGTCCAGCACCTGAATGCGGTGGTTGTTGCGGTCGGCCACAAACAGGCGGTTTTTCTTTTTCATCACGTGCAGGCCCCAGGGCTGGTTGAACTGCCCCGGCGCGCTGCCCTGTCGGCCCAGTGTGCGCAACTGGGTAGAGAGGTTTGCGTCGAGCACCACAATCTGGTTCAGGGCCAGGTCGGTGTAATACACGTTGCCCGCGCCGTCGGTGTCCACGCCATAGGCGTTGACGGTGTTGCGGCTGGCCACCGCCTCGCGGGACACGCCGCCCCCATAGGGATATTTCGTGATGCGGGTTTTGTTGGTGACATAGAGAAACTGGTGGCCAGGGTCCAGCGCCACGCCCATCAGGTTCTGGTTCAGGGTTTGCAGGTCCAGCACGCACTGGCCCTGTGTGGTGCATTTATACAGATAACCAGCTCGGCCATAGTTGCGGGTGACCAGCAGGGTTTCGGGTGTGTTGTGCGCGCCGAAGTCCGAAAAATTGGTGCGGGTGATGGCGGTGGTGCCGGTGAAGTTGCTGGTCTGGCCGTTCAGCGTGTTCACCACGCCAAACTTGCCGGGACCGCCGGGGTTCAGGCACTGTTCCTCAAACACCATCACCAGACGGTGGGTGGCGTCGTTGACAAACACATTGGCCGTGCCGGTGTTGGGGTCGCGGGCATAGGTGGCGTCCTGGGGTTGGGCCAGGGTGGTGGGGTTGGTGGCTGCAAACCACGGGTTGCCGGTGTAACCACAGTCCTTTTTCTCGCTGGGCAAGGCCCCCTGGGCAATCAGCGCCTGACAGGTGGCGGTGAGCACGCCCGGCGGGCTGGGGTTGCTTTCCAGCGTCAGGCCGCCGCCATAGTTGGCCTGGGCCAGCAGACGATAGTGATAAACACCGTCAAAGCCGGGGTAATCCAGCGCGGCGCTGTGGGTGAGGTTGGGGCCCAGATAGGCCACCGTCACGCCCGTGAGCCGCCACGGCCCGGCGGCGTGATCGGCGGTTTCAAGCACAAACCCCGTGATGGGCGCGCCGGTGGGGTTGGGGCCGCTGTTGAAGGTGAGCGCCAGTGTGCTGGGTTTGGGGGGCATGACGCACTGCTGCAAAACAATGGGGGCAAGGGGCGCGCCCACGCAGTTTTTGTATTGATCCACGATGGCGCTCTGGCTGCTGGTGTTGGCGAGTCCCGCCGGGTTCAGGCCGTCGTCAAAAGCCACCACCAGATAGGAATAGGTGAGGTGCTCGGTGAGGGCGGCGGGGCCGGGGTCGTCCAGATAATTCACATGGCCGGTGGTGTCGCGCACCGTGGCCACC
>CAYJOG010000312.1:0-4200 GCA_964371695.1 uncultured bacterium | reverse complement strand
AAACCCCAAACCCCCAAAGGGGGTTCGCGGTGGGGGCCTGCGGCCCCGGCTGATATCAGTTTTTGAAGGGCTTCACCCATTCATGCAACAACGCCTGTCACCATTGATGCCTGAGCGTGTCCTGCACCAGTTTTTTGCTGAGGCGATAAAGCGTGGGACCGGTTTGGGGGCCGACCGAAACGGACTCTTCGTAACGTGAAGGGTCGAACACTTCGTTGTCCATGATGTAACCCAGTTCGTCGTTACCCAGGCCCAGCACAAAACGGAAACGCCCCGGCAGCAGGTCTTTGATGCGCAGGCCAAAGGCGGGCAAAGCCTCGCCGGGAATGGTGATGAAATCCGCAGCGCCCAGGCGGGCAAAAGTGATTTCGCTGCGCAGTTTGCGGCCCGCCGTGGAGCGTTTGAACACCCCCACCGCACCGGCCACGATGAAACGCTCGTTTTCCACCGGCAGCGAAAACGACACCGTGCCCACGGTGAGGGCGGGCGCGGCGCTCTCGCTGAGGCCCGGCAAAAGAGCAGCAACCTGCGAGGCCAGCGAATGGCCCACACGCTCCATCTCGGCCCAGGTTTCATCACTCACTTTGGGTGTCACCATGCCCCCCAGAATGCCGTTGATGAACATAACCGGCCCGCCGGTGGATTTTTCCAGATCGGCAATCAGCACCGAGGGGAAATCTGCCGTGAGCACGTTCTGCTGCATCACCTCCGGGTGGCAGCCGTAGTTCACCACCGTGAGCAGCGGCTGGTTGTTGTCACCCCGCGACAGGCGCATGACCCGCGCTTCGTGATCCTGCTGATATTCGTCGCCCTTGCGCACGTTGTGGCAAACATCGTGAATGGTTCCGGCGGCGTAACTGAGGCGGGCCGGAACCGCCGCCTTGCGGGCCGCGCGGGCGCAGGCGGCCACGGACTGGTGCAGCGTTTTGATGTAAGGCTCGTGGCGGCCCGGCACGCCTTCCTTCGGTCCCCACAGACCCAGTGTGTCGGGGCCACTGTGGGTGTGGGTGCTGGTGATGAGCACCCGCTCCGGCCTGAAACCATCGGGCGCGAGCAGCTTGCGCACCGCCGCCACGTCGTCATAAAAAAAGCCCACCACGTCCAGCGTAATCACCGTGAGGGCTTCTTCGCCCGACTGCACATGAAAACACCGCGCCCACAAATCATCGTGCGCCCCGGTGGCGGCGCGGTTCTGGCCATATCCGGCGATCCATATTTTTTTGAAATCCCTGGGCGTGATGCTGACCTTGGCCGCCCCCGCCGAGAAAGCGGCCTGAGAGGCCTGGGCGCCGTGGCCGCAACAGAGCAGCGTCATCACCAGAGCGGCAAGGCGAAAGTGGGTGCGCATGGGGCCTCCTGGATCATGTCAATCATGTTTGTATACATGAGTAGCGGCGACGCCCCCGTCGCCGTGAAGGGCTTTTCCAGTATTCGGCGCGACGGGGGCGTCGCGCCTACTCCACATATTTTCTTAATCTGCGCTATCGCGGCGGTTTTTTCTGCAAATGAACCCGTTGAGGATACAACAGACCACAACAAAAAAGGGCCGGTCAAAAAACCAGCCCCGGGGTGACTCAGATGTTGTGGCCCTTTATTGGGCGGCGGAAACGGTGAAGCTGGTGGTGCTGGTGGCCAGATTGGTGACCGAAGAGGTGGTGCCCGCCGTGCTTACTGCGAGGCCATCGGCAAAAGCCAGGGTGATGTTGCTGCCCACGGCGGCGGAGGTGGGCACCTTCACGTTGATGCTCGCCAGGGTGGTGCTGCTGCCGCTGGCGACTTTTTCGGTGGTGTCCACACACAGCACCTTGCCGGTGGTGGCGCTCATGCGGCAGGTGTGAAAACTCAGGGCGTTGGTGGGGGTGGTCTGGGTGGTGTCCAGCGTGGCCCCAGCGGTGCCCGTCACACTCACCGTCACCTGAAAAGCCTTGTAACCCGTCGCCGCGCCGCCGGTGAAGGCGATGGGAATGCTGATGGTGCTGCCCGGCGTGATGGCTTCGTTGCAGGCAAGGTTCTCGGCAATCAGGCCGATGGACTTGCGGGCAATGAGCACCACGTCGTTGTTCAGGATTTCGCCATCGGCGGCAGAGCCGGGGTTGGCCACGTCGCCACGCTTGATGGCGCTGGCGTCCAGCGTGAGGGTGCCGATGCTGGCGCGGGCGGCCTGCACCACGTCGTTGTTCAGGATTTCACCGTCGCCGCTCACGTCGCCGCACAGGGCAAAGGCGCGGCCTGTCATCAGGCACGAAGCCAGCAGGGCCATTTTCAGCAGTTTGCCGCTATGGATTTGAAGGGAACGCATGGGTTGCTCCTTGTGTCTGATTTACGGAACCGTGAGTTTGCCGGTGCGCATCGAGACGGTGGTGACGAGGTTGGCGTTGTTGTCGGTGAAGCTGCTGCGGGGGGTGCCGGTGGTGACGGGCGAAACCGTGTGTACACCCGCGCTCGCCCCCGTGAGTTTCACGGTGATGAAGGTGGTGTTGCTGGTGACCGCCGTGCCCGCGGTGAGCACCACCGAGAAGCGGCCCGACGTGGCGATGTCGCTGGTCTGGATGGTCCAGCCCGTGCCTGCGGTGATGGCGCTGGCGGTGACACCCGTGGGCAGTGTGAACACCAGGGTGGCCCCGGCGAGGCCGCCGGTGGGCAGGTTCGCGCCGGTCACGGAGAAGTCAACCGCAGTGGCTGCCGCGCCGCTGCCTTCGGAAAGATCTACGCAGAAGGTGCTGATGCCCGTGCAGCTCTGGGGACCGGCTGAGAGAATAACCGTGGTGCTGGCGGTGATGGCGGTGCCTGTTTTGCTGTAGGTGATGGTGACGGTGGTGTCGGTGTCAGGCGTGGTGGCGGGCGGTGTGTAGGTGTCGGTGGTGAGTGTGCCCGTGGTGGCGGTCTTGTTGAGCGACTCGCCGATGGTGGTGCAGTTGAGCGACTCGGCATAGGTGGTGCCGGTGTTGTAGGCGCAGGTGGGTGTGATGGTGATGGTGGCCGGGCTGGCGCTGCCGGTGGTGTAGCTCACCGTGCCGTCGCTCGCCACGAGCGAAATGCTCGACAGGCTGCGGCTCTGCACGTTCACGGCCAGAGCGGTGCTGGTAACGTTTCCGGCGGCGGCGCTCACGCGGGCGGTGATGCTGGCCGCTCCGGCGGTGGCCAGAGAAAGGGTCGCGCCGGTGAGTTGGGTGGTGCCGTTAAAGAAGGTGGCGCTGCTGGTGCAGTCCTTGGTGTTGTCTCCCACGCTGTCGCCGTTGGTGTCATAGCTGCAAGCGGCGGTGAGCGCCAGGGTTTTGGTGGTGTGCTGCTGGGGGGCCGCATCGGTCACGGCCGTGGTCACGGTTTTCAGCACGCCGCAGCCGCCGCCGGGAATGGCGTCGGGCGTGGCGGTGGGGCAGGGCGACAGGCTCAGGCTGGCGGTGCCGGTGACGGTGGAGCCACCCGATGTAGTGGTGGCCGTGACGGTGACGGTGCTGGCGGTGGTGATGCTGGTGGGAGCCGTGTACACACCCCCCGGCGACACCGTGCCCGTGCTGGGGCTAAGCGCGTAGGTGATGGTTTTGCTGGCGGGGCAGGTGACCGCGCTCGAAGCGCTCAGGGTGACGCTGCCCGCGCTGACGGCGGCCAGATTGCAGGTGGTGGCCAGATTGTGGGTGCTGCCGCTGCTGGCGGTGCCGTTGGTCATGTTGATGGCGCTCACCACGCGGTCCAGCGTGAAGCTGGCGGTGACGGTGCCGCCCGCCACAACGGTGGCGGTCTGGGCGGTGGGGGTTTCAAGCCCGCTGCCGGTGGCCAGCACCACGTTCACGCTTTTGCTGCCCGTGAGCACGCCGGTGATGGCGGTGCCGGTGCGGCCGGTGGGGTGGGTGGCGCTCGCCACGCTCACCGAAAGGCCGGTGGCGTTGGGGGCGGTGGTCTGGCCGCTGTCGTTGACGGTGGCCAACACCAGCAGGCTGCCGGTGTCGGTGGTGCTTGCGGCCACCAGATTGGCGTTGGTGGTCCACTGGGCGCTGGTGCTGGCGGTGGGCAGGCCCGCAGGGGTCGCCGTGGCGCCCAGCGAAGCGGTGGAGGTTTTCGCTCCGCAGGAAAGCGTGTTGAGCATGACCGTGAAGCTGTAGCCCGTGGCGTTGATGGCGGCCACGTAATAGTCACCCGCGTTGCTGATGGAAGCTGTCCACTGGCCGTTGGCGTTGGTGGTGGCGGTGGTGGCGGTGGCGC
>CAYJOG010000311.1:3283-4206 GCA_964371695.1 uncultured bacterium | reverse complement strand
GTGCTGGACCACATGGATGAAGTGTGGGAAAAACTTAACGCTGAGGAAAAAAGCCTGATTAACTCAGAACCGCCCCGCCGCTGGCCCGACGCCAGCGCGGCGGGCCTTGCCACACTGCCAGAGAAATAACCATTCCCCCCTCCAGGTTGGCGGGGGTTGTGCGAAAATAGGCCCCATGGCGCGCATGGCCACAGGCAGATGGGAACGCCTCACCCGGCTGGGGGTGATGGCGGCGCGCATGAAAATGGACCGCCCCGCCACCGCCCCCGAAAACGGCACGGACAACCCGGCCCGGTTTTTTGTGGACGACGAATATCTGGCCCGGCAGGTGGCGCGCCTGCTCAAGACCCTGGGCACCATGAAGGGCGCGGCCATGAAGTTCGCCCAGATGCTGCACGCCCACGCCCACCTGCTGCCCCCCGCCGCACGGGCCGTGATTGACGAGTTTGACGACCACGTGCCCCCCATGACCCACAAGCAGTTGTTGCAGGTGTTCAAGCGCGAACTGAAAGACGAACCACAAAACCTGTTCGCCACGTTTGAGTTCACCCCCCTGGGGGCCGCCAGCATTGGCCAGGTACACGCCGCCACGCTCAAAAACGGCCTGGACGTGGTGGTGAAGGTGCAGTATCCGGGCATTGACCGCACTATCCGCAGCGACCTGGCGAACCTGAAGCTGCTCATCGCCACCGGCGCGTTCATGGTAGACAGCCGCGTGCGGTTTGATCACCTTTTGCTGGAACTGAACGACCGCCTGCGTGAAGAACTGGATTATCGCAACGAAGTGGCCAACCTGATTCGTTTCAAGGAGCTGTACGGCCACCTGGAAGAAGTGGTGTTTCCCACGCCGGTGCCGGAGCTTTCCACTCAGCGCCTTCTCACTTCGGAGCGATTGGTGGGCCTGAGCATTGACGAGGCCGAGC
>CAYJOG010000311.1:0-3273 GCA_964371695.1 uncultured bacterium | reverse complement strand
GTCCCGAACTGCGCCAGTTGTGGGGCCGGGCGCTGATGCGGTTTTTTGCCGCCACCGTGCTGCAAAAGGGCGTGTTGCACGCCGACCCGCACCCCGGCAACTTCATGTTTTTGCCCGATGGCCGCCTGGGTGTGCTGGATTTCGGCTCGGTCAAAACCCTGCCTCCTGCGTTTTTTCAGGCCCACAACAACATCGTGATGTACGCCCTGAAGGATGATTTTGAAAACACCTGGCGCTGGATGAAAAAGGGCCGTTACCTCACGCAGGCCAGCACCGAGGAACACGCCCGCGTGCTTTACGCCGCCGTGCGCTACACCGTGGCCCCGCTGCACACGCCGGGGTTTTGTTTTGGACGTGATCTGGTTTTCACCCGCATTGGTGAACTGGACTGGGGCGTGCGCGAGCGCAGCGAAAAAGCCGGTGTGCCCAAAGACGCCCTTTTTCTGAACCGCACCAGCTTCGGCATCTACGGCCTGCTCTGCCGCCTGAAGGTGGAAGACGACTGGGGCGCGGTGGTGGCGGACCTGATGCCCGCCGGGCCGGTGGAGAACTGACGCCGGAGGAAGCACGGGCATGTCGATGGGGCGCGGTTGGTGTTCTTTTCCTGTTCCAGCTTCCATCCTCCAACCTTTTCGGCTCTATCATTCACCCGCCATGTCACCGGACTGGAACGGCATAGAAGGTCACCACGCCCTCAAAGAGCGCCTGATGCATCTGGCGAACACACAGCGGGTGCCCCAGGGGGTGCTGCTCAGCGGCCCGCCGGGTGTGGGCAAGGCGCTGATCATCCGCACGCTGGCCAAGGCCCTGTTGTGTCACCAGAGCAAAGCCCCGCTGCCCTGCGGCATGTGCCCTTCGTGCCTGAAATTTGAAAACGCCAGCCACCAGGATTTTCTTTTTCTCTGTCCCAGGCCCAACACCATTCCGGTGGAGGACGTGCGCGAGGTGCTGGGCAAACTGGCCTTCAGCCCCGTGGAAAGCAGCCGCCGCGCCGTGGTGGTGCAAGAGGCGGACCTGATGAAACCCGAAAGCATGAATACCCTGCTGAAGGTGATGGAGGAACCCCCGCCGGGTACGCATTTTTTGCTCACCACCAGCAACCCCGGCGGCCTGCTGGCCACCATCCACAGTCGCCTCACCCCCTTTGAGGCGGGTTATCTTTCGCTTGAAGACGCCCTGGCCGCCGCCCAGATGCCAGACACGGAAATCACCGAAAGCACTCCGCTGATTTATGAAGCCGTGGGGCGTCAGGTGGGGCGTCTTAAAACAGCGCTGTTGCAACCCCAGGCGGCGGAGGTCACCGCCAGCCTCACCCCGCTGGTGCAGCAATGGCTGAACGCATCCACCCTCACCGCCGCGCTGGGGGTGTTTGCCGAAATGAAAAAACAGCACGTCGCCTGGGGCGTTTTTCTGGCAGAGGCCCTGCAAGAGGACGACGACGCGGAAGAAGAAAAAGACAAGGACGCCCGTGCCCCCGCCCGCCTGCGTCAGGAGACCCTGCGGGGGTTTCTGGCCCTGGTGGAGCGTGCGGCGCTGGGGGCGGGGGCCAACCCCTTTTATCTGGAACTCATCGCCGCCATGCGTGACGACGCCCGCCAGCCCCTGCGCGACGAAATCTGCCTGCTGGCCCTGAGCCTGAGCGTGTTGCAACCCCAGGCGGCGGCCCGGTTGTTCAGCCAGCACCGCGTGTTTTCGGGGGAGTAGCCGGATGTTGGAACACCCTGCTACATCTTGTGTTTCGTCCAGTCGCCCTGGCCGTTCACCAGTTCGCCCTGTTTGAGCACCACTGGCGGCCATACCGGCTTTCCATCGGGTGTGCGCAGTTCCAGCGTAATCACCGCTTCATTGCCGGTGTTGTCCACCGTGATGAGGCCAAAATTGTTGCCGCCACCATAAACGGGCCGCAGGCGCGGCGTGCCGCCCTTGGCGTAACCCTCCACGGCGTCGGGGTTGTTCGAGAGGGGACTGGCCACCAGTTCGATGAGGTCATATCCCCCCTTGTCCTTGCGGGGCAGGGCGTTGAGTTCCCCCACATGGGTGTCGCCCGACACCAGCACCACGCCGCCGATTTTTTCGTCGCGGATGAAGTCGAACAGGGCGGTGCGGGCGTGGCCATGCACCATCCAGTTATCCCCGTTGCAGGTGCAGTCGTTCCAGGCCGAGCCGCTCACCAGCAGTTTCACCGGGGCCTTGCTGGCTTTTAGCCCCGCCTTGAGCCAGGCCAGTTGCTGGTCTCCCAGCATGGTTTTTTCCGGCCCGTCGGGGTCGCGGTTGGGGGAGCGGTGATAACGCACGTCCAGCAGAAACACGTCTGCCGGCCCCACGCTGAAACGGGTGTATACGCCGGGGTTTTCCACCTCGCCATAAGACGCATTGGGCCAGTACTGCTTGAAGATTTTGAGGAACAGGGGTTTGCCGGTGAAGGTGCGGTCGTGGTCGTTGTTGCCAAAGTCGTGGTCGTCCCACGTGGCGTATTGGGGCACGGTGAGGTTCACCTGTTGCAGGCTGGGCACGGCGCGGGCGCGGCGGTAGAGGTCCTGCGTCACCGGCTCAGGCATCAGGTCGGCGTAAATGTTGTCGCCCATCCACACAAAGGCGTCCACGTCCGCCTTGGCCACGGCGTTCCAGATGCCCGAATCGGGCATGCGCACCACATGGTTGCAACTGCCAAACCCCAGGCGCACCACAGTTTTGGCCCCCGGCAAGGGAAAGGTGCGAAACCGCATGGGCAGGCCGCCGGGGGGCGCAAAGGGGGCCTCGGTGGCAAAGGCGCGCCAGTAATAAGTGGTGGCGGGTTTCAGGCCGGTGATGGTCGCGGTGGCGGTGCGGTCCTGCTTCACGTCAAACTTCACCGGCGGGGCGCTCAGCACTGCTTTGAAATCGGGGGTTTCGCTCATCTCGATTTTGAGCGCGCCCCCCGCCGCGCCCGCCCGCGCCCAGAACACGGCGCTCTCGTGCGTGACGTGGCCAATGACGGGGCCGCTGGAAAACACCCCCGCCCACACCGGCGTGTTGCAAATAAGCGCCAGGGCAGCAAGCAGGGGGATGAAACGAAAGAAACGGACGGGAAGCATGAAGGCATTATGACGGCCGGGGTTTGAGATGGCATGAAGTGGCAGGGTGTTGATAAACACTCTGCAAAAGCGCCATTTTGCAAGAGCCTTGCTTGAGCAGAATGGGTTGAGAAAGGCCCGGAGGAACTTTCTCAGCAATCTGCTGGAGCGTTTTGTGTTGTCTGCCGGTATGCGGTAAAGTTTTCATGAGGTGACAGGG
>CAYJOG010000310.1:0-4234 GCA_964371695.1 uncultured bacterium | reverse complement strand
AAGGTGTACTGCCCATATTTCAACTGGACTACCGCTTTCGCGGGAATGACGGCAGCTTGTGGGTTTTGGACAGGGCCGGGAAACGGTCGCCCGTCGTGAATCCTCTGCCCTTGGCCGACTACGCCTTGGCAGACCCTTTGGCTTCGCGGGGTTTGAGCACCGCCACGCCGTCTTTGCGCACACGGATGGAGACCCCCTCGGCGATCTGCACCACCTTGTGGTCTTCCTTCAGCTTTTGCACCGTGCCCAATATGCCGCCCGAAAGCTGCACTTCATCACCGGGGCCAACGGCGGCCAGCATCTTGTTGCGCTCCTTTGTCTGCTGCGACTGGGGGCGGATGACCAGGAGCCAGAACACCGGCACCATGATGAGCATGGGCACCAACATGCCCCAGGGGCTGGGTTCCTGACGGGGTTTGCCCGCTGGAGCCGCACTTTTGCCGCTTTGCGCCGAGCCGGCCAAAGGAGCTTCGGCGTCCCCGGCTTGTCCGGGTTCCAGATTCAGCGGCTCTGCTGCGCCGGGCAGGCGCTCACCCACCCCCTGGCTGCTTTCGGCGGCGCGGGCCACGCCCACAAAGAGACCGGCGCACAGCCCCAGCACTGTCAGGGCCATTCCGGCCTTTTTCAAAACGGCAACCAGGGTGCGTGCCGGGTAGTGAAGATTATTTTTAAACATGGGCCGGATTCTCAAGGAAGGCCCTTTCAAAAGCAACCCAGCGGTTTTCGAGGATGGCCCGGCGCATTTCGGCGCACAGCGACAGGTAATACCACAGGTTGTGCAGGCTCAGCATTTCCAGACCCAGCATTTCGTTTTCGATCACCAGATGCCGCAGATAGGCCCGCGTGAACCCCCCGCACACCGGGCAGGCGCAGTGTTCGTCCAGGGGGGACTGATCCAGACGAAAACGGGCGTTTTTGAGCGACAGGCGGCCCCCGTGGGTATAGGCCACGCCGTGCCGCCCCAGGCGGGTGGGCAACACGCAGTCAAAAATATCCGCCCCCAGGCCCACCGCCCGCACCAGATCCGCCGGTGTGCCCATGCCCATGAGGTAACGCACCAGATGGGGCGGGGCTTCCTCCAGGCCGTCCTGCAGCGCCGCCCAGGTGGCGTTTTTGTCCTCTCCCACCGAAAGCCCGCCAATGGCCAGGGCCTGCACCCCCAACGCCACGGTGTGGCGGGTGCTGAGACGGCGCAGGTCTGGGTAAACCCCGCCCTGGGCAATGCCAAACCGCACCTGATGGGGGCTGAGCAATCCCGCCCGGCTGCGCTCAAGCCAGCGCAGTGTGCGGTCCACCGCTGCGACGCTCTCTTGATAACCAGCGGGGGCGCTCAGGCAGATGTCCAGGGGCATCACACAGTCGGTGTCCAGCACCCGGTTGATGTCATAAACCGTTTCGGGAGAAAGATGCAGCGGGCGGCCGTCCACATGGCTCTGAAACCGCACACCCCACTCCTGCATCTTCACCAGCTTGCTGAGGGAAAAGGCCTGGAACCCGCCGCTGTCGGCCAGAAGCCCCTTCCCCCACCCCATCATGGGCCCCACGCCGCCATGGCGGGCCACCACCTCCGGGCCAGGACGCACCCACAGGTGATAGGCATTCACCAGCATCAGGCTGGCCCCGGCCTGCTCCAGTTGACCGGGCCACAAACCCCGCACCGTGGCGCTGGTGCCCACGGGCATGAACATGGGCGTGGCGTGGGATCCGCTGCGGGTATGAAACACACCGGCGCGGGCGGCGGCCGACTGGGCCAATATTTCAAAACTCCCCGGTGCTGGCAACGCCGTCCCTATTTGCCCAGCAGGGCCGAGCGGTCGAAATACACCTGGTTGCGATAGATCAGGCCATCCCGCATCTGCACAAAACACACACCCCGGCACACCACTTCGCCGCTGGGCTTGGGAATCACGGCCTGCCACAGGTTCAGAAAACCGTCTTCCAGGGGAATGGCCTCTTCGTTGGTCCACACCCAGTCGGGATACTTTGCCAGAAGGCGAGTGAAATAGGCCAACAGGGCCGGTTTGCCCGCAAGGCCCTGGGGCACGGCGGCGTCCAGATACACCACGTCTTCGGTGTAAAAACTGGCCAGCAGGGCCGGGTCGTTGCCCGTCCAGGCGGGCAGCCATTTTGCGCAGAAAGCCTTGGCGTCGGCGGAGCTCAAACCGTTGAAAGTGGTCATGGGATTAATATGACACGAGACGGCGAAAAAATCCTGTGGGTTCTAATCCGTGCCCGGCGTGATGGCCACCGTCAGCACCGGCGCCATCTGGGGCAACACCTCAGACACCATCACGGGTTTGGGAGACTCACCAGCGGCGCTCACGGTTTGAAGGGGCGTGGGGCCGGGCAAAAGCGAAAGAAACCGCACCAGAGACTGGGGCGTCACCCGGAACTCCGCCGGTGCGGCGCTCAGGCCGTCGCCCGCCATGGGGGCAGCGGCGGCGGTCTGGGTTTCACCGGCGAACAGCAGGTTCACCAGCCCCTGCACGCGCATCCAGGGCAGCTTGCGATCCACCTTGATCAACACCCGGTCAATCAGTCCGTCCCCGGCGTTTTTCAGATAACTCACCAGACGCACCGGCGAGGCCGCCACCCGGCGGGTGGTGAGCCGCTCCTGCAAAAAATCCACCGGCTGAAGCGTGGCCGCCCCCCGCCCCCTGGCCTGCCCCACTGTCACGCCCGAAGAAGCCGCAGAAGGCGCAAAACCCACCACCCGTGGGCGAATGGCCACACTGGGCGGGGGCGGAGAAGGCGCGGCGGCCACGGTGTCAGGCCGGTTGGAAGCCGCTTCCTCTTCGGCGCGAACCGGGGGTTCTTCTTCGGTGCGGGTGGTGGGGATTTCGGCTGGGGCCGCAGCGATGGCGACACCGCCGGGTTTGTTGTCGGCGTCTTTGGCCCGCTGCGTTTCGCCCTGAGCCTGCGGCACGGACTTCATCACCTGGGCCGCACGGGTGAGGGTTTTGGCGAACCCCTCAGAAAGCGCGGGCGCGGCGGGGTTTTGTGCCTCGCCTGATTCTGCCTGGGGCGCAAGCGCCAGGGCCTTGGCAGCGGTTTCAGCCTTGGGAGACTGGGCGACTTCGGCCTGTTTGCCCTGACCAAAAGCGCCGGGTGCAAAACGCTCTGGCGGCGCGGGCTTCGCGCCCCCCACACCGGCGGCGGCCATCAGGCCCTGCCCCACGTGGCTGACACGCCCCTGCTGGGTGAGCTGGTTGATGCCCACCGCCATGGCGGCCACGGCGGCTGCCGCCGCCACACCACGGGTCATCCACTGGCGCTGGCGGAGCAACCGCACCCGGCGTTTCAGCCGCTGGTCAAAACTCTCGTCGAGAGATTCCACAGAGATTTCTCGGCAGCATTTTTTCACCGCCGAAAACCTGGCCTGAAGGGCCTTGAGCGCCGGGTCCGACTCCAGGGCGGCCTCAAGCTCCACACGCTCGCGGGCACACAGGTCGCCATCCACCGAGCGGGCCATCAGTTCCATCCATTCGGCGGTGGAGCGGCTCATAACCCGGCCTCCAACAGTTTTTCCTGCAACATCACGCGGCCCCGCGCAAGGCGGCTCTTGACCGTGCCCAGGTTCAGCCCCAGGGCCAGGGCGATGTCTTCGTAGTTCATTTCTTCCATGTCTCGTAACACCACAACCTCTTTATAGGGAGAAGGCAGCGCCGCCACAGCGGTTTTCACCATTTCTCTGAGTTTTTCGGCGTCGGCCAGTTTTTCCACCGCCGAGTGGGGGTCTTCAAGCTGGTTGATCCAGGTTTCCGCTGCGTGCCCATCCTGGGGCGGCGGCTCCTGCTGTTTGATGCGCCCAAAATGCGCCCGGTGACTGTGAGCGGTGTTGGTGGCGATGGCATAGAGCCAGGGTTTCAGCCGGTCTGCCCGACCCAGACGGTCCATGGCCCGGTAGGCCTTGAGAAACGTATCCTGCGTCAGGTCTTCTGCGGTGGCCGCGTTGCCCGACAGGCGAATCAGATAACGGAACAACGGGTTTTTGTAACGCCCCACGATTTCGTCAAACGCGTGGCGATCCCCCAGCTTGGCGCGCTCCACCAGCTTTTCATCACTATGAAGGGGAACCACTTTCTGGCCCAGGCGGCTGAGCATGGCTTGCACTTATTGTAAGGACATAAAAAAAAGAAAAAAGTTCCCGGAAAACTGAAGTTTTTTTCTTGAATGGGCGGGGACTCCGTCCCCACACCCCTGCCGGGGGAACAGCGGTTCCCCCGGACCCCCT
>CAYJOG010000309.1:0-4238 GCA_964371695.1 uncultured bacterium | reverse complement strand
TACACCATGTTTCACATGGCGCAATTTAGAAACAGGCTCTCAGGGAGAGGGCAAGGACTGGCCCCGCCCTTTGTCCACGTCAAATATGAATTTGCTCTAATCGCTTCTGTGTAGGTGCGGTGTCCCCACCGCACCTACTCCTCATTTTTAAACAGATGAATTCCTTACCCCGCCATGTGGCGCAGGTTCAGGGCCAGTGTCACTTCATCCACACCCCGGCCCAGTTCGCGGGCGATTTCCAGGGGGCTGTAACCGGCATCCGAAAGCGTGATCACGTTCTGCACCAGATTGTTGCTCAAAAACCGCACCTTGCCCCGGCGGGCAGGTGAAGGCACGACGGTGGCGGGAATGGGTGCGGGGGCCGGGGCGCTTTTTGCCACCAGCGACTGTTCGGTTTGCAGCAGGCGGCCATCCAGCGCGGTGCAGGCCACCTCGGCGTCGGTGATGAGTTTCTCCAGGCGGTCCATGCGCTGATCCAGTTGCCGGGCGGCTTCTTCTACCAGGGGGCCGACTTCTTCGAGCCGGGCTGCGGCAGCGTGGGCCTGGGCGGCGTCGGCCACCGTGGCCAGCCCCGCGGCGGAATAACCGGCTGGCGAAGCCTGGGGCTGCATGTGCGCAGAGTAAGGCGCGGCAGTGAAACCCGTGGGGAAACCCATGGGCGGCAACTGGGCTGGCCGCTGAGGCAACCCAATGCCGGGCTGATGACGCGTAATCAGGATCGCCAACAGGCCGATGTTAAGAAACGCCACGGTGATCAGAAGGGCCGTCATGGGACATTCCGGTTCGTCAAAGAACGGATGCCGGATTTTAGACGCCGCTGGCAGGCAATGTCCATGGCTGATTTTTCAGCCCGCCCAGTCCAGCTTTGTTGACGATGGGTCAAAAATCTTCCCAGGTGCGGTCTCCCAGGGGAAAACTGGTGGGGGGTTCTTCAAAGGTGGCCCGCAGCTTTTCCAGCAACATGGTGAGTTGCTCCAGCTCCTGGGGCGGCAGACGGTTGAACCGCTCCCCCACATAGGCCAGATGGGGCAAAAACAGGGCGTTGAAGACTTTTTCGCCCGCCGGTGTGAGCTTGGCGATGAGGCTGCGACGGTCGTGGGGCGGCACAATGCGCTCCACCAGGCCCTTTTCTTCCAGCCGGTCCACCACGCCCGTGAGCGTGCCCTTGGTGATGAGGGTTTTTTCGGACAGGGTGCCGAAGTTCATGCCCGGTGTGTTGCCAAGCGTGAAAATAATGTCTAGTTGGGCCGGAGTGAGGTTCACCTGACGGCAATGGCAGTTTTCGTAATATTCATAAGCCTGCATGGCCCGCACCAGCGCACGAAGCGTGGGCAGAAATGCGGGTTTTTGACTGCTGGTAGAAGACATGGTGTCCTGCCTCTTTTTTTGTGAGCGTCGTCACATTCTATCAAAGGGTTGGCTTCTTTTGCAACACAATGGTGCTTTTAAGTAGGACAGTCGGCAATGATATCATTACTAAAGAGGCATACCCTGAAAATTACGTGCTTAACATAATGCTTTCACTTTGTTCAAATAGGAGTAATTAATCCGAAAAGCCCTTTTTTTACTCATACTGGACACGCGACTCCAGGATAGCCCAAAAACCTCCAGTTTTGGCTGACAGAGTGTTTATCAACACCCTGTCAGAGCTTTTTCTGAATTGATGGCGCACACGCCGCCCGGAAACCAAGCGTGGGGTGGCCAGCCATTTCCTGTCAGTCTCTACGAACAGGGTGTTAATCAACACCCTGCTAATCCAAAATATTTTCATGCAGAAAATCAACCGCTTTTTTGATGATGCTTAAATGGTCAAAAGCCAAATCTGGCAGATGCGCCACCTCAAACCACTCGGCGGCGACGGCATCATCCGCCCCCATGGGCTGGGGGGCCTGGCCCGTGAGTTCCCCAACAAAAGCCATGGTGAGAGTCCAGCCCCTGGGGTCGCGGCCAGGGTCGCCAAAGGCGCCGAAATGCACCAGTTCACCGGCCATCACACCCGTTTCCTCCAGCAGTTCCCGCCGGGCCGCCAAAAGCGGCGGCTCGTTTTCTTCCACAAAACCGCCGGGCAGCGCCCAGCAACCCCGGAAGGGTTCCTGTGCGCGCTGAATCAACAGCACACGGCGTTCACTTTTTTGCCGATGAAACAGCACCACGTCCACGGTGAAGGCGGGTCTGGGAAATTCGTAAAAGGGCATTCAGAAACTTTACTCATCCCCCCGCCTCTCACCACCACTCGCCGGTTTATAATGTCTGCCCTCATGTCCCATGGTCCCATCATCGCTGTCACGCAGCTTCGGCTGGAAACCCTGTGGGAGGGGTTTGAACAGAAGGTGCTGGAACTGCTGCGGGCCGCCATGCAGGCCGAGGCCCAGATGGTGGTGTTCCCCGAATGGGTGTGTCTGGGCCTGCTGCCGCCGGGGGGGCGCGAGCTGTTTGAAACCGCCGCCCATCAGCACGAAACCCTTTCAGCCCGGCACGAAGAGGTTTTTTCTGCCGCCGCCGGCCGCATTGGCGTGGCCGTGGTGGCGGGCACCGTGCCTGCGATGCACGACGACGCCCTGCGCATGGTGTGCCGGGTCTATGGCCCCGCCGGAGACCTGCTGCACACCCAGGCCAAGCTGCACCCCAGCCCCCTTGAGCAACGCCTGGGCCTGCAACCCGGCACCGTGCTCGCGCCCCTCAGGGACTTCCCCGTGAAGGGGGTTCACACCGGTTTTTTGATGGGCCGCGACAGCCGCATGCCCGAAGCCGCCCGCGCCCTGGCGCTGGAGGGGGCCAACCTGCTGGTGGAGGGCCTTTTCTCCAACCGCCCCTACAACAGCGTGGAGCGTTTTCACGGCGTGCATGTGCGCTGTTTTGAAAACCAGACCATGGGGGCCAAAAGTGTGCTGCTGGCCAAACTGGGCGATCAGGACTTCCGGGGCAACGCCAAGGTGCTCAACCTGAGTTTCTGCACGCCTTTCCGCGATGGCGTGGTGGCCGAGGCCAGCACCACCACGCAGGATGAACTGGTGATCGGCGAGCCGGACAGGGCCGCCCTGCGGGCCGAGCGGCGGCGTTTCAACCTGCTCAAAAACATCAACCACGAATATGTGCGCCAGCACTTTCCGCCCCCCCCGCCGCCGGTGTGCCCCCATCACCATGCCGTGACGGTGGCCTCGGCCCAACTGGCGCTGAAGTTCAGCACCTCACCAGAAAACTTTCGTCAGCGCATGACCAAAGTGGTGGAAAAAGCCGCCCGCGCCGGCGCGGAACTGCTGGTGCTGCCAGAGGACACCGGCACCTGCCTGCTGGGGTTGTATCTGGACCCGGTGGGCCTGGGCAAAGCCTGGGGCGGCACGCTGGAAAGCCTCAAAAATCTGCTCAAAAAACCTCCCGCCCACCCCGTGAGCGCCCTGTTTGCGGGCGTCAGCCCCTATGCCCACGAGGTGTATCTGGAAACCTTCTCGGCCCTGTCGCGCAAGTTCAGCCTCAACATCCTGGCCGGTTCCATTCTGCTGCGCCACGAAGAAGGCGTGGTGAACACCGCCCACCTGTTCGACAAAAGCGGCGATCTGGTGCTTACCCAAGACAAAATCCACCTCTTCAGCCTTGAAAAAGACTGGGGCCTGCAGGCGGGCCACAACGCGCGGGTGGTGGAGATTCCCCTGGGGGGCCAGGCGGTGAAGGTGGGCGTGATGGTGTGCATGGACACGGGGTATCCCGAAATGGGGCGGATTCTGACGGCGCAGGGCGCGCAGGTGCTGCTGGACGTGACCGCCAACCCCGACGAGTGTTACACGCTGGAAAACCTCAACGGCCTGTGGGCGCGGGTGCAGGACAACGCCGTGTTCGGCATCAAGTCCTGCCTTTATGGCGACGTGCCGGGGCTGAAATTGCGGGGCCGCAGCGGCATTTATGCCCCCTGCCCCATGACGGACGACCGCACGGGCATCCTCACAGAAGCCGCCTACACCGACGGCCCGGCGCTGGCGAGCGCCTCACTGGACTTTGACGCCCTGGGGGCCTTTCAGACCGGTCATCACGCAGAGTTTGCCGTGAACTGGAACGTGCTGGGGCCAAAACTGTCGGCGGTTTATGAAAAAGAGCCTGCCCGATAGCTAAGGTGTAACACCCGGTCCATAGAGCCTGTTTTAAAAGTCCGTCCTAGACTTTTGCGCGTTTTCGGAATTGGTGTGTCAGACATCGTCTGAAAGCCCCGCCCTGGATGGCGTCATTCCCGCGAAAGCGGGAATCCA
>CAYJOG010000308.1:2052-4261 GCA_964371695.1 uncultured bacterium | reverse complement strand
ACAACCCGGCCCCCCCCGGGTTTTTGGGCGGCCCCCCCCCCCAAAAACCACCCTCTCCCACGCTGGGGCGCGGGCGAGGGTATAGAAAAGCCCTCTCGCCCCATCGGCCTATTTCTCAGGAATGCGGCATTTTTTATGTGCTGTGTATAACAAAAGAGGCACCCTCATTTTTTACCCCCCAAACAGCCGGAACCGGTCGTTGAGCCAGAAACCCGCCTCCATCACCGCCCCCAGGGCCTCGCGGGCGGCCCGCTCCAGGGGCAGGTCGTGGGGTAGTCTTTCCGCCGCTGGGGGCAGTTCGGCGTGGGGGTGGTGCGGCTCGTCCTGATACCAATAGGCCACGCTGGAATAATCCAGCCCCGGCCTGTCGTTGGTTCCGCCGTGTTCCAGGGTGAAGCGCAGGCGTTTTTTGAACGGAATGGCGTCTTCGACATGAAACCGGTAGGCGCTGATGCGCGGGCGCAGAAACTCCTGCACCGTAAGACCGTGCCAGGGCGCGGCAAAACGCCCGTTGATGAAATACCAGCCCGAATTGAAATAGTCTTCGGTGCCCGTGCCGTGAATGGCGGGCGGGTGCGGCTCGTCGTCCACATAAATCATTTCGTCGCCTTCCAGAAACCAGAAATCCAGGGGCCGCTGGCCCTGCATGTTCATGACGCAGCCCACCAGATGCCCCCGGCCATGGGCGTCCAGCACCAGATAATTTTCACCCGCCTGCGTGGCAGCACGCCGCCACAGGGCGTGGAAACGGCCCGTGTCTTTTTCGGGGGTGGCGTGTTTTTCCCAGGTGAGGTTGAAGTAGAACGCCTGGATTTTTTTCTCACTCTGGTTTTCCACTTCAATCCGCCCCCCTTCTGAAAAAGGCATGGGGAAATAACAGTTGTACCCCCCGCTGGTCATGCTCATGGGCAGGGCGGTGTAGTGGCGGTAGAGGCTGAAGCCCACGCCAAAAAAATCGCCCAGGGGGCACAACACGCTGGGGTTGTCTTCGCCGTCCCAATACATCCGCAGCACGGTGTTGCGCAGCACATAGGGGTCGGCGCTGGAGAGGGTCATCCAGATGCGCCTGAGGCACCCCGGCCCGGTGAGATTGGCCAGCACCGCCCTTTCGCCGGGGGCGATGCTGATGAAGTCCGCATTGCCGCCGGTGCGGTCAAAACTGCTTTCCTGCGCCAGGGAGCCGGACCTGAAACGGGCCAGATCACCCAGGGGGCCTGAGTTAAAGTTGGGGGCTTTTTGTTTAAACCCCTCACCCGGCCTTCGGCCACCCTCTCCCCGTAAAGGGGAGAGGGAACCATGTTTTTCTTTTGATGGGCCGTTTTTCTGCAAGATGCGGCCTTACGCCTCCACCTTGCGGTGCAGGTCCAGGCATTTCATCACCACCAGGGTGATGTCGTCGCGCATGGGTTCGCCGTCCATGTGGAAGTAAACCTCGCCCAGCAGGTCGTCCAGCAGGCGGCCCGCGCGCTGCTGCCCCAGGCCCTCCACCACTTCCAGCAGGCGTTCTTCGGTGAACATTTCCGCGGCGGTGTTCATGGCCTCGCTGATGCCGTCGGTGAACAGCACAAAGGCGTCGCCCACCTGATAATCCAGCTCCAGCACCTCCAGCGTGCTTTCAAAATCGGGGCCGCTCAATATGCCCAGCAACATGCCATTGGGCGAAAGCGCCGTGGTTTTGCCGTCGCGGTAATGCAGCAGGGGCGTGTGACCGCAGCGCACCAGTTCGGCCCGGCCCTCTTTGGGGTTGATCAGCAGCAGAATGGCGGTGACGAACATGGTGTGCTCGGAACTGCTGAGGATTTTCACCAGTGTGTCGTTGACATGCACAATGGCGCTGCGGAAATCCTGACCCATGCCCACGGCGCTATGCAGCAGGGCCTTGGTCATGGCCATCACCAGACTCGCGCCCGTGCCGTGGCCCGACACGTCGGCCACCAGGGCGCACAGGCGGTCGTCGTCCAGCGCCAGCAGGTCGTAATAGTCCCCCGCCGGTTCGTGCTGGTGCGGCTGTTCGTAATAAGTGGCCACCTCAAACCCCGTGACGGGGGCCACGGCGCGGGGCAATATTTCGTGCTGAATGGCGCTGGCGGTTTCCAGGTCGGCCAGCAGGCGTTCGTTTTCCACGCTTTTTTCATAGAGCTGGGCGTTGTTCACCGCCACGGCGGCGCTGTCGGCAAAAAACTGGAAAATCGCCAGATCGGTTTCTTCA
>CAYJOG010000308.1:0-2042 GCA_964371695.1 uncultured bacterium | reverse complement strand
GCTCCAGGGGATTGATGACCTGCACAATGCCCAGCACCTCGCCCTTGGCCTTGAGCGGCGCGGTGAGAATGCTGCGGGTGCGGAAACCCGTTTTGCGGTCAAAATCGGGGTTGAAGCGCGAGTCGGCATAGGCGTCTTCAATCAGCAGCGGCTCGCCGTGGGTGGCCACCCAACCGGCAATGCCGCCGCTTTTGGGCATGCGCCGCGCCTTGAGTGTGCCGCCCTTGGCGCCCTGGGCCACCTGAAAAACCAGTTCGTCGGTTTCCTGGTCCAGCAGCATGAGGCTGCTGGCCTCGGCCTTCATCACTTCCTTGGCCAGTTCCATGATGCGTTCCAGCATGGGTTGCAGGTGAAACTCGCTGGAGATGGCCTTGCTCACCTCGTGCAGGGCCGACAGCTCGCGCACCTGCCGCCCCAGGGCGTCGTCTATGTCGTTGCGGTGAATGGCGATGGCGGCCATGTCGGCAAAGTGTTTGAACAGACGCGCCTCGCCGCTGTGAAAATATCCCTTGACGGGATTGATGACCTGCAACACGCCCAGAATCACGCCCTTGGCCTTGAGCGGCACGGTGAGCATGCACTTGGTGCGCTGGCCGGTGGACTTGTCCACCTCTGGGTTGAAGCGGTTGTCCTGATAGGCGTCTTCGACATACACCTGTTCGTCGTGGGTCACGGCCCAACCCGCAATGCCCTGATCGGCGGGAATGCGGTGGGTGAGCAGCTCGCTTTTGAAATCGCCGTGGGCGTATTCCCAGTAAAGCTCGTTGGCGCGGCTGTCGAGGCGCATGAGCGAACTGGCCTGGGCGTGCATGAACTGCTTGGCAAGGTCCATGATGAGCTGAATCTGCCGGCGGGGTTCTTCTTCACCCGCGATGAGCAGCGTCATTTCGTGCAGGGCGTCGTTCAGCCGTTGCAGTTCTTCGCCGGTGAATGTGCCCTCGGGTGGATGCATGTCAGGAGCCTGCAAAAAGGCTGGCCAGGCGCTTTGCCGTCACCTCGGCCAGCGTGTCGTTGATGAATGTGCCCGCGCCCTGTTCGCAGCCTGCGAGATATTTGAGTTTGTTGTGGTCGCGCAGGGCGGGTAAAAAGTTGAAACGCACCTGCGAGACCGGGGCGAAACGCCTGCCCGGTGGGCCTTGGTGCAACAGACACAGATAGGGCATGGGCTGGTCGAACAGCCTATCGTAAGTCCGCACCAGTTTTCCCAGAATCACCGCCAGCTCGGTGACGGCGGCGGGGGAAAGATCGGTCAGCAGGGGGGTATGGGCAAGGGGCGTGAGCACGGTTTCATAAGGATATTGGGCGTAAAAAGGTACATAAAGCAGCCAGTGGCGGCCCCGGAACACCACGCGGTCGCCCGTTTTGCGCTCCTGGGCGGCGAGGTCCATAAACAGGTTGCGGCCCGTTTTGCGGTGATGGGCGGCGGCCTGTTTCAGCTCCTGGGCGGGCACCGGCGGAATGAAGGGATAGGCGTAAATCTGGCCGTGGGGGTGGCTCAGGGTCACGCCGATTTCGTCGCCCCGGTTCTCGAAAATCATGACGTAACGGACACCCTTGCGGGCGTAAAGTTCCTGCGTGCGGTGCCGCCATGCGTGGATGAGCAGCTCGCGCCGTTCATCACTCAGAGTGCCCAGGCTGCCGATGTGATCAGGGCTGAACACCACCACCTCGCACACGCCCGCGCCAGGAACCACGGGCATGAGGGGCTGGCTTTGCACGTCTGGCGCGGGCGGGGGGGTGCAGAGGCTGGGGAAGCGGTTTTCGAACACCGCCACTTCCATGTCCGACACGGGAATCTCGGTGGGTGCGCCGCCGGGGCGCGTGGGGCACAGGGGGCAATAATTCGCCGGGGGCTTGAAGGTGCGGTCCTGACGGTGGGTGGCGGTGATCACCCAGGTGGCCCGCAGCGGATGCCAGCGCAGTTCACTCATGGATCTGTTTGATGGGTCGAAGGCGGGGGGGGGGGCCCCCCCCCCCCAAAAAAAAAATGTTTTTTTTTGATTTGGGGGGGGGGGGCCCCCCCCCCAAAAAATTTTTGTTTT
>CAYJOG010000307.1:0-4263 GCA_964371695.1 uncultured bacterium | reverse complement strand
ACCCTCAGCTTGGGAAGCTGATGCTCTACCAACTGAGCTACTCCCGCAGAGGCCCTTATTCTCCCTGCCTGCGCCCGGCAGGTCAATCCAAATCTGCTGCCAGAAAATCATCCGCTGTTAAACTGTTCAAGTTGCAAAATCGCCTTTTGATGCGGGGGGCGCTGACCCTTCTGTTGTCTGCCGCCATTTTTTTGCGGCCGGGCGCTGTGCTGGCAAAGCCCCGTGTGCTGGTGGTCACGGGCAACCTCAAGATTTATCTGGACACCGCCAAACAGTTGCCCCGTTATTTTGACGCCGCTTATACCCAGGCCGACACCTCCCAGGCCAGGGCGCATCTCTCGCAGGGCAAGTTCGAGGCGGTGGTGGCCATTGGCCAGGAGGCCGCCGAGCTGGCCATGGCCGCCGAAAAACAGAAACCCGTGTTTTTCGCCTTGGCGGTGCACATCGAAAAACTGAACCTGCGCCAGCCCAACGCGGCGGGGGTGGACATCAACGCCAGCCTTGCCACACAACTGGAGCGGATCAAAAAAACCTTGCCCCGCGCCCGGCGCGTGGGGGTGCTGGACAACTTTGCCGCCAATCCCCAAAAAGTGGGGGCGTTGCAGTCGGTGGCAGCGCAGAAAGGCTTACAGGCCGAGCCGTGCTCTCTGGCCACTCCCCGCGAAATGCCCCAGTGCGCCCAGCGGCTGCTGATGCAGCACCGGGTGGATGTGATTCTGGCCCAGCCCGGCGCGGCCTATGACCATGGCGGCCTGGATTATCTGGGCAAGAACGCGGTGAACCAGAAGGTGCCTTTGGTGGGTTATGGCCTGATGTTCATTCAGAAATATCCCTTTTTGCACACCCTGGGGCCAGACGCCCAGGGCAGCGCGCAAGACCTCGCCAACCTGCTGCGCGACAAGCTGGTGCTGCGCAAACGCCTGCCGCCGCTGAGTGAGCCGAAATACCTCGTGCAGTATTTCAACAGCACCGTGGGGGCCAACCTGAAGGTGAAAACCCCTGGCAACAACCATGTGAGGGTGCAGAAATTATGAGGGTGGGATTTGGCGTAAAACTGACGGTGCTGGTGATGTTGCCCATGGTGGTGCTGGGCGGCGTGGCGGCGTTTGTGGCCCGACGCAGCACCGCTGATTTCGTCATCCGCCAGATGAACGAACGGGGCATGACGCTGGTGACCAACCTGAGCCGCACCGTGGCTTATCCCGTTTATGTGGGTCTGAATGATCAGGTACACGATGCCGCCCGTGGGCTTACCGCCCGCGTGGGCAATCAGCGGCTCAATCCCGACCTCTCTTTTGTGGTGGTGGTGGACAACCAGGGGCGCGTGGTGAGCAGCGAAGGCAAACCCCTGGGGGCTGAGCGCCTGGCCTGGGTGATACGCCGGGCGATGCAGAGCGATCAGCCCCAGGCCCGCCACAGCCAGGGTTATTTCATGTTTTTTGCGCCGGTGCGTTACCGCGAAACCCAGGTGGCCGCCATGGAGGATTTTGGTGATTCTGCTGGCCAGACCAAAACCACGGTGCATGAACTGGGGGCCGTGGCCCTGGGGTTGTCGCTGAGTGGCGTGGAGACCCGGCAGCGGGAACTGGCCCAGACCATTTTTCAGGCGGTGGGGCTGGCGGCGCTGGCGGCGCTGGTGCTTTCGGTGATCTTGACGCGTTCGGTGCTCAGGCCCATCGGCCTGTTGCAGCAGGGTGTGCTGGCGCTGGCGCGGGGCGAACTGGGGGCGCGGGTAGACGTGCCCGGCCAGGACGAAATCAGCGCTGCCGCCAGACAGTTCAACAAAATGGCCCAGGCCATCGAAGAGCAAACCGAAGACCTGAAGCAGAAAAATACCCAGCTCGCAGTCACCCAAAACGAGCTTCAGCGGCGGATGAAGGATCTGAGTTTTCTCTACGATCTGGAAATCGAAAGCTCCTCCATCACCACACAGGCGGAACTCTCCACCCTGCTGGTGCGCCAGCTCACGCGGCAGTTCTCACCGGCTGGCGGGTTTCTGTCAGAGCTGGAGCGCCCCTCGCTGGGATTGGGGCGAGACTTGGCCCTGTCTCCGCCGCAAAACACCCCTGTGGAAAAGCTTTGTCAGATGATTGGCGCAGGGGCGGGGGCGCGGTTGATGCAGCCCGGACAGGACGGTGGTGCGCTTCAGCGTGTGGCCGAAGCCCTGGAGGAACCGGCCCTCAAGGAAAGATCAGTGCTGGTATTGCCCCTGGTGGTGCATCGTCAGGCCCACGGTGCTTTGCTGCTGGCGGCCTCGTCCGACGCGGCTTTTTCGCTTGAAGATCTGCGGATGCTGGAAATGACCGCCACCGCCTATGCCAACCATGTGGAGCGGGTGGGGCTGATTGAGCGGGAACTGGAAGTGGTGAAACTCAAGGGCGAACAAGATGCAGCCCGTCGCTACACCACCGAACTGGAAGAAAAAAACCGCGCACTGCACGAGATGAACCAGCATGTGCAGGAGGCCTATGAAAACCTGCAAAAAACCCAGCAACAACTGGTGCAGAGCGAAAAACTCGCCACGGTGGGCACGCTGGCGGGGGGCATCGCCCACGAAATCAACAACCCCCTGGGGGCGATTCTGGCCAACACGCAGATGCTCCAGCGCAAGGTGCAGGACGAAAACCTGCTCAAGGGGCTTTCCATCATCGAAAAAGGCGCTGTGCGCTGCAAAAACATTGTGGAAAAAGTGCTGCGTTTCGCCCGCCAGCGAGACCGTGTACACACGCCGGTGAACCTGAAAACCGTGGTGGAAGACACGATGATGCTGCTCACGCACCAGATGAAATACCTTCAGGTGAAGGTGGACCTGCAGGATGTGCCGCCGGTGTGGGGAGACGCGGGGGAAATTGAACAGGTGCTTACCAACCTGCTGCTCAATGCCCAGCACGCTGTCACCCGCATGCACGAGCAGGATGGCCGCGCCCCCCAGATTGAACTGACCCTCTTTCAGGAGGGCCATCATGTGGCGCTGCGGGTGCGCGACAACGGCGTGGGCATGAGCGCCGAGGTGCGGCAAAAGGCGTTTGACCCGTTTTATACCACCAAAGAGGTGGGGCAGGGCACGGGGTTGGGGTTGTCGGTGAGTTACGCGATTTTGCAGGCCCATCGCGCCGAGGTGCAGGTGGAAAGCCAGGAGGGGGTGGGCACCACCTTCACCCTGCATTTCCCCACCACGCCGCCGCCAGAGGGTGAACCAAGGCGGTGAGCCATGAAACTGTTTGGTAAAAAAGAGGGGGGGGGCAGTGTGCGGGTTTATCACCTGCCGCTGGAACGCATCGCCACCAATCCCTATCAGCCCCGGCGCACGTTTGATCAGGAATCGTTGCAGGAACTGGCCGACAGCATCAAGCGTTATGGCGTGGTGCAGCCCATCATCGTGCGGCCCCTGGGGCGGCACTTTCAACTGGTGGCGGGTGAGCGGCGGCTCAAGGCCAGCCGCATGGCGGGCAAAAAAACCATTCCCGCTCTGGTGCGAGACCTGGAAGACGACGCGGTGATGGAAATCGCTTTTATCGAGAACATGCACCGCCGGGCGCTGAACCGGGTAGAGGAAGTGGAAGGCTACATGCGCATTGCCCAGGAACTGGGACTGAAAGACCCGGACGCCATGGTCAAGCGCCTGGGCCAGAGCGTGGCGGGACTGATTGAGCGGGGCTGGATTCTTTCGATGCCGCCGCTGCTCAAGCGGGCGCTGGTGAGCCAGATGATTGACGAGCCCACCGCCAGGGCGCTCACCTCGGTGCAGGATGAAACCAAGCTCAAAAAAATCCTGGCAGAGCTTTATGCCGGGCGACTGAGCAAAGAAGAAATCCTGCGGCGGGCGGGCAACCGCGAGGCGGCGGTGTCGCAAAAAGCCAACGTGTCCCAGCCGGGGGCCACGCCGCTGCAACTGGCGCTCACCTGCTTCGAATTGATGAAGGAAATCATCAACGCCTTTCAGAAAAAGGGCCTGAAGGTGGCTATCCGTGACGTGCGGCGCACGGGTGAACTGGGTGTGGAAGTGGTGTTTCAGGAAGAAAAACCAAAACCCCAAACTCAACCGACACGGGTTCCGGCCAAGATGCGCAGTCGCAGAAACAATGTTTCTGATAACCATTGACAGGTTGCCCGAAGTGGCCGATAAACGTTCTCGGCATGACGCTTGTCATAGTCTTCGGGAACAAAGTTTCTAAGATGTATTGTGTGCTGGAGGTCGCACGAATCTTTTTCGTGAGATAGCCCTGTGTGTCAGTTACAAAACTTTGTGTGTTAGAGTAGTCT
>CAYJOG010000306.1:0-4267 GCA_964371695.1 uncultured bacterium | reverse complement strand
GCCATGCACAGGTGAAACCCCGTGGTGACCACGCCCACACCCTTGGGTTTGAGGTGCTCCATGATGGCCTGGGCGATCTGTTCGGTCATGGTTTCCTGCAACTGCAAACGCCGTGCGAACACGTCCACAATGCGCGGCACCTTGCTCAGTCCCACCACTTTGCCGTCAGGGATGTACGCCACGTGGGCCTTGCCAAAGAATGGAATCAGGTGGTGCTCGCACATGCTGTAATACTCGATGTTGCGCACCACCACCATTTCTTCGGCAGGGGACTGGAAAAGCGCATCGTTGAGCACTTCCTGCACGTTCAGGTAATAACCCGACGTGAGAAACAGCATGGCCTTGGACATGCGGTAGGGCGTTTTCAGCAGGCCCTCGCGCTGGGGGTCTTCGCCCAGTTCGGTGAGCAACTGGTGATAGAGCTTTTCGAGGGTTTCGAGCTGGCGTGCGCCGCTGTGGCCGGCGGTGGCCAGTTCCTTCCAATCTTTGTGATTGGCGTCCCAGGAGGGTGGGGGCATGGGATGCTCCTTGCGCCGGGTTGTGGGTGAAGAAACCGCCCTGTGGCGGTTATCAGCGCCCGTTCATCATAATGACCCCGTGCCTTCTCCCAACAAGTTGCGGGAACAAAACCGGAAAACCACCCGTGCCTCCGGAAAGGGTTTTGCGCCTGAGCGCGATGACGAAAACCGCCGCCTGCGATGGGTGCAGGAAAACCCCACCCATCAACACGAAAACAGCGGCCCCCTGCACCGCGACCGTTTGTTCTGGCTGGCGGCGCAGGTGAAAAGCGCGGGGGGCGGCCCCTGGCTGGTGGCGGGATCGGGTGGGGGGTATCTGGAACAAAGCTGGCCCCTGGCCGCGCCGCCCCGGAGTCTGGACCTGTCTTTTGATCTGGCACGCGCCCAGGGGGGTGTGCAGGCCAACCTGCTGCGCCTGCCCTTTGCGGGGGAGGTGTTTGGTGGTGTGGTGGCCAGCGAGGTGCTGGAGCATCTGGCGGATGCCGCTGCCGGTGCGCGGGAGATTTTTCGTGTGATGCGCCCTGGTGGTGTGCTGCTGGTGAGTGTGCCCAACGGCTTTGCCCTGGAGGGTCTGCGGGGCCGTTTCAACCCTCACCCCCACAGGGGGCATCACCTCACGCGGTTGCCGCCCCAGGGCTGGCGGGCTTTGCTGGCGCAGGCGGGTTTTGTGGTGCGGGCCGAGGCCCCCATCACACTCTTACCTTATATCCCTTATTTCATGGGGCCGCTGAAGCGGCTGGAGGACATGTTCTGGCCGCCTGCCCTTGATTCAACCCGCAGGCGCGTGGAAACTGGCCTCGCGCCTCACCCGCCCTTTGCCCGTCTTGGCCAGTGCCACGGGTTTGTCTGCGAAAAACCATGACCATTTTTCATCTTTTAAGACCCGCGCACTGGATCAAGAACCTGCTGTTGCTTGTGCCGGTGGTGATGAGCGGCAACCTGCGCCAGGGCGAACTGGTGCTGCGCGCCGTGCTGGCGTTCATGTTTTTTTGCTGGCTTGCGAGCGCGGGATATGTGTTCAACGACTGGCAAGACCGCGACCGCGACCGCGAGCACCCCAAAAAAGCCCTCCGGCCCATTGCGGCTGATCTGGTCAGCCCCACCCAGGCTCTGCTGGCGGGGGCGTGGCTCATGCTGATGGGGCTGGTGGGCCTGTGGGTGCTGGGGCCGGGGCTGGTGGTGGTGGGCGGGGCCTATCTGGTGCTGGCCATTGGTTACACGGTGTTTTTCAAGCAGCAGCCCGGCGTGGACGCCGTGGCGGTGACCCTGCTGTATCTGCTGCGTGTCGAGGCAGGGGCCCAGGTGATGAACACCCACGCCTCGCCCTGGCTGCTGGCCCTCACGGGGGCGCTGGCATTGCCCATCTGTCTGGCCAAGCGTCAGGCCGAGCAAAAAGAGAGCGGCGTTTACGCCCTGCTGTCGGGCGCGGGCTGGATTTATACGGTGCTTTATACCGTGGCTTTTCTGATTTATGTGGCTTTTTCACTGAGTCAGGAAGTGGTGGACCGCTCCAGTCAGGCGGGGCTGGCGATTACGCTGCCTTTTGTGGCCATGGGGCTGCTGCTGCTCAACCAGGGCCGCGCCGCCGGAAAAATGGAAAGCCCCATCATGTACTTTTATTCCAGCGCGCCCTTGCAGGTGGCGGCTGTGGGCTGGGCGCTCACCTGTTTTCTGGCGCTTTACGGGCCGTTGTGAGGTACGACAAATTTTGAAATCCGGGGGGTTGGCTTGATGAGTGTTATTAAGGATAATGGCTTTCCTGTGAGAAGCCTCTGTCTGTGTTTTGACACTTATTTTGCCTCGGCCCACTGCGGGAAAGTGAGCCCCGTATGAGCCTGAAAGGCAAGTTCACGGCGGGCATTTTTGTGACTCTGGTGGCAGCCATTGGGGTCATCGGCGGTTTGCTCATGAGCAACCAGACACAGCTTCAGATCATCAACGATTACGCCTCGCCCCACCTGAGTCTGCTGGTGCAGAGCGAAGGCAAGGACAAAACCGCCCTGGCGAACCTGAACAACGACCTGAAGGCCATGGGAGAGAACCAGTCGGTGATCAGTCTGGTGGCGGCGGGGGGTCTGGCGGTGGTGGTGTTGGCCAATCTGGTGCTGATGGTGCTGGTGCAGACGGGCATCAGCCGCCCCCTGGCCAGCGTGGCCGAAACCAGCAAGGCCATGGGTGAGGGCAACCTCACCGTGCGCTACAAAAGCCACGGGCGCGACGAAATCGGCCGGGTGTGCGACAGCATGAACAAAACCGTGGGCAATTTGCGGAATCTGGTGGTGGAAATGGGTGATGTGGCGGACAAGGTGAGCACCGCCAGCCGCGAAACCGCCGTGAGCGCCACCGAGGCGGGCAAGGTGACCGAGCAGGTGGCCACCACCATCTCCGAACTGGCCGCAGGCGCGCAGAATCAGGCCAAAAGTGTGGAAGAAGCCAGTCTGGCGGTGCAGCGGGCCTCCAGCGCCATCGCCGGTGTGGTGGACAGCAGCCGCACGGTGTCCAGTTCCAGCCAGCAGGCCCTGAACACGGTTTCCAACGGCAGCCTCAGCGTGGGCAAAGCCGTGGAAAAAATGGAAGTCATCCAGAAACACGTCACCGAAACCGCCGAGGTGGTGGTGAAACTGGGCGAACGCACGCTGGAAATCACCCAGATCGTCGAGGTCATCACCTCCATCGCCGAGCAGACCAACCTGCTGGCGCTGAACGCCGCCATCGAGGCCGCCCGCGCCGGTGAACAGGGCCGGGGTTTTGCCGTGGTGGCCGAAGAAGTGCGCAAACTGGCCGAAGAAAGCGGCGGCGCGGCCAACCAGATCGCCAACCTCATCAAAGAGATCCAGCACGAGAGCAAACGGGCCAGCGAAGGCATCCAGAACCAGACCGAGGTGGTGGAAAACGGCGTGGCCGCCGTGGTGGAGGCGGGCGGGGCCTTTGAGGAGATCAATCAGGTGGTGGCCAACATTGTGGAGCAGATTGGCGCCATCAGCCGCAACGCCGAGGAAATGGCCACGGAAAACCGCAAGGTGGTAGAGGCCATGGACAACGTGGCCAACATCACCGAAGAAGCCACCGCCAGCGCCGAGGAAGTCAGCGCCTTTGCCCAGCAGCAGAACGCCTCGGTGGAGGAAATCGTGAGCAACAGCCACAAACTGGCCGAAATCGCCGAGGGCCTGAAGAGCATGATCACCCGGTTCAAGGTGTAAAAGAGGTTGGAAGCTGTTGGTTGGGGGCTGGAAAAGAAAAAGGCCCCATTGGTTCCCGCCGTCGCTCCCGCGAAAGCGGGAATCCAGTTAAAACATGGGCAAAAAGCCATTTCCAGGTGACATCGCAGTAGCCACGGGCGTCTCGCCTGTGGCATGAAAACAAAAGCAAAAAAACAAATTTTTTTCTGGACTCATTGCCCATAGCTGCCCCTGGCCGTTTCGCGCTCAGGCGGGCGGGGACGCCCGCCCCACTGCTGTCAGGTTTATTGGTAGCCCCGGCGTCCCGCCGGGGCTACCTCAAAAAACCCCGGATAATTCTGGACTTTTCTCACAAACCTGACAGCAATGGGCGCGGTGTCGCTATCGCCTTCGTTCGGCCAGATGCCCCAATGGGCATCTGGAAAGATTCCTCGCAAACTACTGGTTCATGTGTTTTAAAAAAAGTGGTAGCGCAGGCTTCCAGCCTGCGTTTTTAGAGCATTTTCGGAGTAGATGTGGACGCAATAAGAGCTTTTTTTCTTGCCCTCTCCCTGAGGGAGAGGGCAGCCG
>CAYJOG010000305.1:0-4269 GCA_964371695.1 uncultured bacterium | reverse complement strand
CTGCCATGACTCGATGAGGGTGAAGTCGTTGGCTTCGGCAGGGTATCGGTGGTGTCGGTCGTGAGTGCTTTTGCCGGTGGTGTTCTCGTCCGGGCCGTGGTACACGATACTTTGAAGGACGTATTCATAAACCGGCCAACTGGCGAAACCCGCCCCCAATGCGATCAGTGATCTGAGCATGAGATCCTCCTTTGGCAGGTCAGGTTGGTTTGGCTGGGACTGGAATCATGTTGAGGCGGCCAGGGCGCGGGGTCAATGGTTCACGCGCTTTTCTTTTTGTTCGTCTGCCGAGCAAGACCGATGATTTTGTAATCCGCCGCCCAGGCGCTGGGGTTTTCCTTCAGCCACCGGGGGGCCATGTGGGCGGGCACGGGGGTGAGGCCCCTGGCGCTTTCATAAGTGCCAAAAACTTTGTCAAACACCGTGGTGGTGACGCCAAAGTTGGCCTTGGGGTGGCGAAAGTGATGGTCGAGGTGGTGTTTGACAAGGCGTTTCTGGCGGGCTGTCTTGGGCCCCTGGTTGTGGGCGCGGATGTGCTCGGTTTCATAGAGGGCCATGCCCACCCACACACCGGCCACATAGGCCGCAGCCCTGGAAAAACCCGTGAAGGGTGTCAGCCCCGCCACCATGGCGGCGCTGTATTGCGGGGCGAAACTGGCGATTTCCTGATAGGCGTCGCCAAGGGTGTAATCGTTGTATTGGGCGGGGTGGCGGTGGTGGTTGATGTGCTGGCTTGCCTCTGGGCTGTCTTCATCGGGGCCGTGGAAGAGGAACCGGTGAATGAAATATTCATAGACGGGCCAACTGACCGCGCCCGCGCCAAAAGCGGTGAGTGACTTGAACATGAGGGCCTCCTTTTGCCGACAAGAGGGGGTCGGTTGCACGGAGTCTCATGTTGATTTGGTCAACAGACTTAGTCAAGTGATTCAATAAATAGGCCGCAGCGCAGTCTTCTTTGCCCCATGGCGGATAATGTAAAGACAGTGTTTGCCGCGCTCACCCGCAACACGTCTCTGGAAATCGGCGGCAAAACCATTGCCCCCGGCAAGCGGCAGCACATCGAACTGCCCTTTGGCCGCCTGCCCACCGGCTCGCAGCAGGCCCTGCCCGTGACCGTGAGCAACGGCCGGTTTGCCGGTGAGCGCCTGTGGCTGAGCGGCGCGGTGCATGGCGATGAACTCAATGGCGTGGAGATCATCCGCCGGGTGCTGGAGGCCCTGGACCCCCGCCACCTGCGGGGCAGCGTGCTGGCCCTGCCCATCGTGAACGTGTTCGGATTTGTGAACCAGACCCGTTATCTGCCCGACAGGCGAGACCTGAACCGCAGTTTTCCCGGCAGCAAACGCGGCTCCCTCACGGGGCGGCTGGCGCATCTGTTCACCGAAGAGGTCATCCTGAAAAGCACCGTGGGGCTGGACCTGCACACGGCGGCCCGCGACCGGTTGAACCTGCCCCAGACGCGGGGTGATTTTCACAACCCGGTGGTGGAAAACATGGCCCAGGCTTTTGGCGCACCCATCATGCTGCATTCGGGTCTGATTCCCGGCTCGGTGCGCCACGCGGCGGCCAAACGGGGCGTGCCGGTGCTGGTTTATGAAGGCGGCGAAGCCCTGCGGTTTAACGACGACGCCATTGCCATTGGGGTGCATGGTGTGTTGCGGGTGATGGACCACCTGGGCATGACCGACCACGCTGAGCGGGCCGCCACGCCCGGCCATCGCCTGAACGACACCACCTGGCTGCGGGCGCCGAGGGGGGGCATTCTGCACCTGAAGGTTTCGCTGTCGCAGCGGGTGTTCCCGCACCAGCCGGTGGCCCAGGTGCAGGACGCCTATGGCGCGGTGGGGGCCACCCTGCGGGCCAGGCGGGGGGGCATTGTCATTGGTCTGGCGACCAACCCCGTGGTGCATCAGGGAGACGCCGTGGCGCACTTAGCCCAGGAAAATAATGGCCATGAATCAAAACCCATTGCTGGCCCCGGCGAACCCGTTTAGGATGCCACCTCCATGAAAGAAAAAGGCCTGAACGTTTACGAATCCGACGCGGATCGCTACATCCTTTTCAGTGTGCAGCGCGAGTTTGACACCGAACTTTTCCGCGACGTGACCAAGGTGGACATTGTGCGCCGCGAAAAAGTGGGCGACAAACTGCATATCAAGGTGATCACCTGCGCCAATGGCGATATTCCGCCCGCCCTGCGCAAGCTGATCACACCCAAAATGCTCACCTGGACCGAAACAGGCGTTTGGGACCTGACCAAAAAAGTCTATGAATATGACGTGAAACCGTTTTTCTTCTCCAACATTTTCAAAATGGGGGGGTGGTTTCGTGTGGAGCAGGTGAAGCCGGGTCAGTTGAATGTCCACTACGAATCCAACCTCAGCATTAACATGCCCCTTTTGGGGGGCATCGCCGAAAAAGCCATTCTGGCGGCGCAAAAGAAGAACCTGGAAGAAGCGCGAGACCGCGTGAAGCGCAAACTGGGGGATTTCA
The DNA here is from genome assembly GCA_964371695.1 of uncultured bacterium. Lineage (GTDB taxonomy): Bacteria > CAYJOG01 > CAYJOG01 > CAYJOG01 > CAYJOG01 > CAYJOG01. The sequence continues at coordinate 1,776 of CAYJOG010000305.1, read as the reverse complement.
CACCCGTTTTCACCTACTGATTTGGGCGTCGCGCCTTCTCTCGAAAAATGGGCGAAAACCCAGAGACTTTTGTATTTAGTTAACAGCTTTTGTTGCGGGGTAGTGGTGTTTTGTCGGCAGACGGGGTATTTGGTCTGACATAAAACCATTGGGGCCGTTTATTTGTCCGGGCAACTTGAAACTTTTTTTCAGGATTTGTTTTACAATGTTCTGAACCCGTTGAGTCAGACAGGAAGTTTGACAGGCCACCCAAAGGAGGCATCCCATGTTCGAGATCGGCACCCGCATCCGTCTCATCCGAAAACACCGGAACATGACCCTCCGCGCCCTGGCCCGTGCGGCGGGGTACTCGGCCAGTTACATCAGCCAGGTGGAAAAAAACCACACCAGCCCCTCTTTGCCCAGCCTTTACAACATCGCCGGGTGCCTGGGCGTGAGCATGAGCCTGCTTTTTGATGAAGATGACCAGCGCCTGCTGGGTCAACTGGCCCCCATGGCCGAAATGCCCCCTCCGCGTCAGCGGGTGCGCCGCTCGCGGCTTGAGCAGGACGGCCACGCCGAGCGCATTCTGGACCTGTTCAACAACAACACGGGTCTGGTGGGCAGCGCCAAGAACATCGCCCTGCTGCTGGGTCAAAGCCCCATTGACATTCAGGTGGATCTCGACCGCCTCACCCGCCGCCAGATGCTCAAGGCTGTGCACGCCGGGCCGGATGTGTTGTATCGCCTGAGCGGCACCCTGCGCCGCCGCGAAGAAGCCCCGCCCAAGCTGGAGGGCTGAGTCGCAGCACAGGCTTTGGCTCATGGCTGTCAGGTGACTGGTAGCCCCGGCGTCCCGCCGGGAGTATCAGCTGCGCCAAAGGCGCACACCGTTCACATTTCTCTTTGTATTTCCCTGAAAAAACCCGGGTTAGTGATGCCTTCGGCGTTTTTTTGCTCCCGGCGGGACGCCGGGGCTACAAATAAACCTAACAGCAGTGGACACCGCGCCTGCTCATGGGACACCCATGCACCGCCATGCTGTTTTGAATACGCATTGATATAGGATTCTCCCGTGGCCCAGCCTGTTCCCCCACCCAGCCGTTATCTGCCAGAGTGCCGCCGCCCCGCCGCCGTGCCGCCGGTGTTTTTTGCCATTGACACCGAAACCACCGGCATTGACTGGAACACCGATCAGGTCTGCTCCATCGCCGTGGTGCGTTATGAGCAGGGTCGCGCCGCCCACGAGCAGCACACATTGGTCAATCCGGGCAGGCCGATTCCTGAAGACGCCACCGCTGTGCACGGCATTACCGATGACATGGTGGCGGACGCCCCTGGGTTTGAAGAAGCCTTTGGCCAGATGGCGCTGCCTGACGTGATCGCCCCGGGCCAGGTGGTGGTGGGCCACAACGTGTGGTTTGACCTGCGGTTTTTTGCGCGGGTTTATCCGGTGGCCTGCACCGTGTTTGACACCATGATCCTCTCGCGCACGCTGTTGGACCTCTCCCGTCATACGCTGGACCTCGTGTGTCAGAAACTGGAGATTTCCCTCACCGGCCACCACAACGCGCTGGCAGACGCCAAGGCCAGCGCCGAGGCTTTTTTGCGCCTCATTCATCACACTGACGAAATCATGCTCAAGGAAATCCGCCTGAAGGAAATATATGAGGGCCTCAGCCGCGTGGCCCAGTCGGGCGACGCCTATGCCCAGGAAAAAGCCGAATCCCTGCTGCGCCAATATCCCCGCTGGAGCGAAAAACAGGAGGCTTTTGCCCGCAGCCTGATGGGCAAAGC
>CAYJOG010000304.1:0-4277 GCA_964371695.1 uncultured bacterium | reverse complement strand
AGAGGGCAAGGACTGGCCCCGCCACCTGTCTACGTCAAACATGAATTTGCTCTAACAGGGTGTTGATAAACACCCTGAAAATCCATGGATGGATTTTACCGCTTGCAGGGGTTTTTGGAACCCCTGCAAAAGCGCCATTTTGCGAGAGCCTTGCTTGAGCAAAATGGGTTGAGAAAGGCCAGGAGGGACTTTCTCAACACCCTGCTAATGGGGAGAGGGGTTAAGGCAGAAAACAAAAACCTTGATTGTTTTTTTTGCCACAGGCGGGGACGCCCGTGGCTACTGCACCAGAACTGGCTTTTTTCTTATGTTTGACTGGATTCCCGCTTTCGCGGGAATGACGCCAGGAAAAAAGAGGGAGACCTTTTCCCACCTCCAGTCTCCAGATTCCAACCGCCCCCACTTCTTTCCGGCTTGTTTTTTGGTGTATCTTGCCGCCATGCCCTCTTTTCGATTCCCCTCATTTTCCGTCACCCTTCTGGCGCTTTTGTTGTGCGCCGCCCCGGCCCACGCCCTGCAAAAACAGACCGTGATGCTGCCCCTGCGCGACGGCGTGAAGCTGGCCACGGACCTGCACATGCCCAACCTCAAGACCGGCGAAAAAATCAGCGCCGTGCTCATTCGCACCCCCTATGGCCGCGAGGGCATGGCCGCGCCGTTTCTGCCATTTTTCCAGAGCAAAAAGATGGCCCTGGTGGTGCAGGATCAGCGGGGCCGCCACGGCAGCGAGGGTGTCTCCAGCGTTTTTCTGGATGACCCCGCCGATGGTTATGAAACCGTGGAGTGGCTGGCGGCCCAGCCCTGGAGCAACGGCAAGGTGGCCACGGCGGGCATCTCGGCCATGGGCATCACGCAATACATCATGCACAAAAACCAGCCCGCCGCCTCGCCGCATCTGGTGTGCCAGAACGTGATGGCCGCGCCGGAGAGCCTGTATCACACCATCGCCTATCAGGGTGGGGCGGTGCGCCGGGGGCTGTTTTTTGGCTGGGTCATCGGCCAGGGGTTTCCGCTGCACAACATGCACCTGATTCTCTCGCAGCCCAATTACGCCGACATCTGGGAGGCCATGGACATCACCCCCGATTACGAAAAGGTGAACATTCCCGTCATGCACATGGCGGGGTGGTATGACCTTTATCTGCCCGGCAACCTCAACGCCTTCAAGGGCATGCAGACCCAAGGCGGCCCCGGCGCACGGGGCAAACAAAAGCTCGTCATCGGCCCCTGGACCCACGGCGGGTTTCTGGGCCTGCGGGGCACCAACATGGGCATTCTGAAATATCCCGCCAGCGCCAAATACGACCCTTTCAAAATCATGGCGTGGTTTGAGGAATGCCTGGAGGGCAAGAACAAGGGTTTCGCCAGCGCGCCTGCGGTGCGTTATTACGTGATGGGCGACGTAACCGACCCCAAGGCCCCCGGCAACGTGTGGCGCAACGCCCCCGACTGGCCCGTGCCCCACACCCCTACGCCCTATTACCTGCAAGCCAGCGGCGCGCTCAGCCTCAGCCCCAGCGCCGACGCTGCGGCGGCCAAGACCATCACCGACGACCCGGCCAACCCCGTGCCCACACTGGGCAGCCGCGAACACGCCGAAGAGCGCGAGCCGGTGGACCTGCGGCCCCTCGAAACCCGCGCGGACGTGCTGGTGTTCAGCACGCCGGTGCTGGAAAAACCGCTGGAAATCACCGGCCCCGTGCGGGCCAAAGTGTTCATCAAAACCGACGTGACCGACACCGACGTGGCCGTGCGCCTGACCGACGTTTATCCCGACGGCCGCTCGGTGCTCATCACCGACGGCATTGCGCGGGCGAGCGCCCGCAAAAGCGACCGCTGGCGCACACCGGTAACACCCGGCGAGGTCACGGAAATCACCGTGGACCTGTGGCACACCAGCCTGATCCTGAACAAGGGCCACCGGCTGCGGGCGGTCATCAGCGGCAGCAACTATCCGCGCTTCGACCTCAACCACCACAACGGCAAAATCAACAACGTGGCGGCGGGCGAACTGGAAAAAATCGACCGCGCCAAACTGGCGGACTACGTCTACGCCCCCCATCCCGCCCCCGACGCCAAGGTGGCCCACACCACCTTTTTTCTGGGCGGCCCCCAGGCCAGCCACCTGATTTTGCCAGTGCCAAAATAATGCCTGATCGGCACCTGCCAACCCATCCCTGCTACACTTAATTCGGATGAACAGCTACCATCCATCATCTTGTTAAAGGTGAAAGAACCGCTAAAGGCACGAAGGGTTTTGGAGTAGAAAGATGGCTGCAAAATATTCCGACAAAGACATAGCTAACTTACTTTTGGAGGGAAAACCTCTTGGTGCAGAGTGGCGAGCACAAATCCAGCTTCGACCCAAACGAGGGCACAAGGAACGCGAGATAGAAGTCACTGGCTCCCATGGCAATGTGTTTCGGATTATTTTGCGCGAGAATGTTTTTAATTCATTGGATTTTTCTGTCATTCTGGCGTATCGCCCTAAAGATTCAACTCAGTTATTCCGCCTGCGCCGCTACAATGGCAAAAGCCACTAACACACGAATCATATCGAGCAAGTGACATTTTACGATTTTCATATTCATATCGCCACGGAACGTTATCAAGATTTAGGGACAAGGGAAGACGCCTATGCCGAACCAACTGACAGATACAGTAATCTTAGCGAGGCCCTTAATTGCCTAATCGCGGACGCACACCTCATTACACCTACAACCACTCACCCTGGCCTCTTCGAGGAGATATAAGTTATGTCCATTGAGACCATTGAACAACAATTCCACGAAAAGATTTCCGCAAAAATTCGATTAGCTTCTGAAGGCATGGATCGTTTTCGCGTATTGACGCCTTTTTTATTCGAAGATGGAGATCACTTGGCAATCGTCCTGAAGCGGGAAGGCGCGCAGTGGGTGCTCTCGGATGAAGCGCACACGTATATGCATCTCACCTATGACATTGACGAGAAGGATCTCCAAAAAGGTACGCGTCAGAAAATCATCTCAAACGCCTTATCCACATTCAAGATTGATGATCGAGATGGTGAGCTTGTGCTCGCGATCCAAGACAACCGCTATGGTGATGCGCTTTACTCGTTCATCCAGGCACTCATAAAGATTTCAGATGTGTCCTACATTTCAAGAGATAGAGTTCGATCTACATTTCTTGAAGACTTTCGAGGCATGCTGCATACAATCCTTCCTAAAAATCGACTCACATTTGACTGGCACGACCCCAAACATGACCCTCAAGGAATGTACACTGTTGATTGCAGAATCAATGGAATGGTACGCCCTATTTTCATCTATGGATTGCCAAGCGATGAGAAAACGAGAGATGCGACCATCGCCCTTTTGCAATTTGAGCGGTGGGGGATTCCGTTTCGCTCTATGGCAGTCTTTGAGGATCAAGAGTCTATAAATAGAAAAGTCTTGGCCCGCTTCAGTGACGTTTGTGAAAAACAATATTCAACCCTTCCGGTAAACCACGACAGAATCACCAAATATCTTCAGGGAATCTCCATGAGTTGACCAGATGTGAGTAATCTTCCCCTTGACCACCCCCCGAAAAGAAGGCAACAAAAAACCCGCCTCGTTGGGCGGGTTTTTTGTTGTTTGACGCGTGTGTGCCTTACCCCGGCGGCGACCCACTCTTCCACGGCCCATGACCGCAGTACCATAGGCGCTGGAGGGCTTAACTTCCGTGTTCGGGATGGGAACGGGTGTGGCCCCTCCGCCATCACCACCAGGGAAAGATACGCACGCTGTCAAGGTTCTGTGGTGCGGCGGTTAAGACACCGCCGCTACTCCTTTATACCCCCTTGAGGCCAACACAACCGCAGGCAAAAATGCCCACAATAGTGGCGGCGCCCAAAAGAATATTGATCAAATCCGCCCCGCCCAAAAAACGGGCAGAACAATTTGACCGGGGCCGGGCAGGCCCCTGACGGCCGCATAGCATTGTGCCTGAAAAACCATCTGGTTTACCAGACAGCAAAACTGAGGGGATGAGAAGACAAACCAAGCAGGTTTGCCTCCAACCAAAAAAGGGAAGATGTTAAGTCCTCGGCTGATTAGTACCGGTCAGCTGAACGCGTTACCGCGCTTATACCCCCGGCCTATCAACGTGGTCGTCTACCACGAGCCTTACTCCATAAAGGATGGGAGAGTTAATCTTGGGAAGGGTTTCGTGCTTAGATGCTTTCAGCGCTTATCCTCACCGCACGTGGCTACCCAGCGATGCCCCTGGTGGAACAACTGGTACACCATTGGTGG
>CAYJOG010000303.1:1109-4279 GCA_964371695.1 uncultured bacterium | reverse complement strand
TGGCAGCTTCTGGCGCAGAGGGGTGAACATGGTGCTGGTCTGGCCGCCATAAAGCCAACTCAGCGACGGAAGAAACCGCCCCGGCCGCCCGAGGCTGCCGCCGGGGGGCAGGCGCAGGCGCACGGGACGGTCGGGGTAATAGGAGTCATACCACGTGTCCACCACGTTGTCGGCGGTGGTGGCGTAGACATAATTGATGTCGGGGTAATCCCCCACCACACTGCCGGGCGCTTCTACCAGCAGATAATCGTTGGGATTGATGGCGATGGTTTCCACCCCCACCACCTGACTGCTGCCGTTGACATAGGTCACCTGAAAATCAGCGTCGTACATCTGCCAGCGGCCTTCGTCGTACAGCTCTGAAACCACGTGGTCGGTCAGCGACCACACGCGGCCCGGTTTGCCCCCCGCCTTGGCCAGACCGCTGAACACGGCAGACAGATCATCGCAATAACCAAACCCCAGGCTGTTGAGAAAAAGCGCCGGGTTGTGCAGCCAATAATCGCCATTCAGCGGCGTGTAGTTTTGCGCCTGCGCCCGCAGGTAATTGAAAATCGTGTTGCCAAAATTGCCCCAGGCATTGGCCGCCCCCTGGGCCTGGGCCTCGGCCACGGCCTCGGCGGTGCTTTGCAGCAGATGCCGACCGTTGAGGCTGAAAACGATATCCTGCTCTTGTCCCGAAAGGTTGGTCAGTTCAATCACGCTGGCCGCCGGGTCACCGATGGAGAAGTTGCAGGTCTGCCGCTGGCCCGACACGTCAAAAGAACAGTCCCAGCCCCCCGCTGGCGCAAAATAAAGCAGCGTGCTGGCGGTGATGCTGGCGGTGTTGCCCAGGACATCGGCAACCACCCCCACCAGTTGTGAGGCGCTGGCCTGAATGGCCCCCTGCGACAGCACAAAATCCAGTTCAAACACACCGTCCCCGGCCACGGCGTCGCCCCCCGTGCCGTTGTCGTGCAACACCAGACCCGACACGTTGCCGAAAGACACCGTGGCCCCGCCCCCTGCCTCACCGGCATTCAGCGAAAAATGCACCGTGCTGCCCACGTTCAGCACCGCGCCGCCCGTGTTTTCGGTGAGCGACACCGGCAGGGCGGTGGTGTCCACCGTGAATGAAAAAGAAACTTCACCCGTGTTGCCCGCGTCATCCGCCGCCTGCACCAGCACGGTGTGGGGGCCATCCGCCAAAGGCGCGGCGGGTGTGAAACTGTATCCATCCCCCCCCGTCGGGATGGGGGCTGCCTGGGGGGTGCTGTCCAGCCACAACTGGGGTCCGGCGGGCGAGATTCCCACCCCCCCGTCGCTTGCCACAAACGACATCACCGGCGAAGACTGACTGACCACGGCACCAGACAAACCCCCTGTTTCGGAAAGCGACGGGGCGGTGCTGTCGGGCACCGTCAAAAGGCCCAGCGTCACGTCCTGCGCCACGGGCAGGGTGATGACTTCCGAAGCCGTGAGGCCAAACTGGGGATGGGTGGCGGTGACCTGATATTCCCCTGTCAACAGATTCTCAAACACATAATTGCCCAAGGCGTCGGCGCTGAGGGTGGGGGGCGTCCATCCGGCCTGGCTGCTGGACAGGGTGAGCGTCACGCCGTCTGCCCCGCCCACCGTCTGTCTGGCCACGCTGCCCAGCACACGCCCCAGGGCCGCCACGGTGAAAGATGGGGACACACCGCCATAGGCCGTGGTGTTGCCCAGGCTGTCTGTCAGAAACCCCGACACACTCACACCGCCCACCGGTGTCGCACCCGTCACAGCGTAATAACCCGAAAAAACATGGTCGCCCGCCAGAGCGTCGGCGCCCAGGCCGTTGTCAGTCAGGGCCAGGGTCTCGCCGGTAGAAAAACCCGCCCCGGCGGCGCTGCCCGACTCAGCCGCCGCAAGCGTCACCAGCACCTGAGCACCGGCCTGCACCGGGTCTGTGGCGGCGCTCACCGACAGCCCCGTGATGCTGGCCACGGTGTCCACCGAAAAAGAAAGGTCCACGCTCAAGGTCTGGCTTTCGGAGTTCACCAGCACCACCTGCGCTGTAAAGGGGCCATCGGTGAGGGGTGTCACGGGCGAGAGGCTCCAGGTGTTTCCCGCCGCCGCCACCGAGGCAGACACCTCACTGCCCCCCAACCACAACTGGGCCTGAGCCACGGCAAATCCAGCCCCGTTGCCCTGGGTGAGCACCACCGACAGCACCGGCTGACTCTGGCTGAGCACCGCACCCGCCAAGGGACTGACGAGCGCCAGACTGGCGGGAACCACCGTGCTCACATCCAGCACAAACCCCGCCGAAACCGCCTGCATGCCGTCACTCACCTCCACGGCCAGGGCAAAACTGCCCGCTGCGGTGGGCACACCCGACAACACACCCGCCGAAAAACTCAAACCGGCGGGCAGGCTGCCGGTCAGGCTCCAGACGAGGGCATCCCCATCGGCGTCAGAGGCTGAAAAACTCACCGCAAAGGGCTGGCCAGTCATCAGGTTAAAAGAACCAGAATTCGCCGCCAGCACCGGCGGATGATTGACAACAAGCTGCGCCGAGGCGGTGGCGCTCAACACGCCGTCACTCACCGACAGGGTGAAGGGGAACACCCCCCCCACCTGGGGCGTGCCCGACAACTGGCCTGCGGCAAAACTCACGCCCGTGGGCAGGTTGCCGCTCAAGCTCCAGGTCAGGGTGTCCCCATCGGCATCCGTGGCCGTGAAGGACTGGCTGAGCGCCACGCCATGATGGGCCAGCACCGGCGAGGAAATGGCCCCCAACACAGGCGGCTGGTTTACCTCAAGCTGAACAGTCTGTGAGACTGTGAGCGCACCATCACTCACGGCCACGGTGAGGGGAAACAGCCCCCCCGTCTGGGGCGTGCCCGACAACTGGCCCGCCGCAAAACTCACACCCGTGGGCAGTGCGCCGCTCAGGCTCCAGATCAGTGTGTCTCCGTCTGGGTCTGTGGCCGTGAAGGACTGGCTGAGCGCCATGCCCTGATGGGCCGACATCGGCGAGGATATGGCCGCCAGCACAGGTGGTCGGTTCACCTCAAGCTGAACCGCTTGGGAAACCGTGAACACACCATCACCCACGGCCACCGTGAGAGGAAACATTCCGCCTGCCTGGGGTGTGCCCGACAACTGGCCCGCCGCAAAACTCACACCCGTGGGCAGTGCGCCGCTCA
>CAYJOG010000303.1:0-1009 GCA_964371695.1 uncultured bacterium | reverse complement strand
GGCTCCAGGTCAACACATCGGCATCGGGGTCTGAGGCCGTAAAAGACTGGCTGAAAGCCACGCCCTGATTGGCCAACATGGGCGAGGATATGGCCGCCAGCACCGGCGGTCGGCGCACCGTGAGGGTAAAGGCCCAGGCCAGTTGCATCAGGCTGTTGCCTGTCACCACCTGCAACGAAAACACACCACCACTCTGGGGCGTGCCCGACAACACCCCCCCCACCACTTCCACACCGGCAGGCAGCGCCCCATCCACCGAAATCAGTTCCACCCCCGCACTGACAAGAGGCGCACTGAAGGCCTCCCCCATATTCACGACCAGGGACTGATCTGCCCCATCGCTCAACGTTGGAGAAGCAGGGGGCGACGCCACCGGTGTGGATTCGGAAACCACCGGCGGCGCCTGGGCCACACCCAGCGGTTCGCAGGCGCTGCTGTCCTCGCCACTGCTCAGGTGAATGAGGATTTCCAGGTCGCCCACGTCGGGCCCCCGGCCGTCGCCGTTCAGGTCGCAGTTGCGGCCTGCACACAGGTCCGGGCCGTTCAGAATTTCTTCAAGAAACACCTCGACATCGGCTGATGTGGGAGACACCGCCCCGGAGGCGTCAAAATCACAAACATAGGCCCCCGCGTCTCGTGAAAAAACCAACAAGGCGCACAGCAACACCCACATTCCCACGCCTTTTAAAAAAGCAGAGGGCCACTTTAGACCTATGTCACGATGCACTTAACCGTTTGCATCTTAACATTTCCGGACAGCATTGACATCTTTTTCACCCAGGGCTGCTGACTTTGTATGAACAAGGTGGGGGGACTGGCCCATTGTTGTCAGGTCTATCTGTAGCCCCGGCGTCTCGCCGGGAGAATAAAAAACCGCCGAAGGCGGCACAAAACAGATATTTTTAAGGGGAATGAAGGGGAGGTTGCAAGGGGCGCGCCGCTGGCGCGGTTGACACTCCCGGCAGTTCGAGCGGAGTCTTTCTGGGTGCCCATTGGGGCACCCAGCCGC
>CAYJOG010000302.1:0-4281 GCA_964371695.1 uncultured bacterium | reverse complement strand
TTGCTCAGCAGTTCGTTCACCAGCAGCGCCAGCTTGATCGCAAGATCAGAAGGCGCATAGGCCACTTCGCACAACACATTCACCTGGGCTTCCCCTCCTGTGCCGCCCCGCATCACACCCCCCGCCAGTTCACGGAACAGTCCCGGCAGATGCACCGTCTGCGTTCCCTCCTGACTCAGGGCGTCGTAGACCGCCGTCAGGCTGCCCAGGCGCGACACCGCCGCCCCAAGGGCCTCAACAATGCGAGGGTCATCTTTATATTGCCGCATTTGCATGCGCAGCAGGCTGGCGGCCATCTGAAAGTTGTTCTTCACCCGGTGGTGAATTTCCTGAACGTATTTTTCGCGCAACTGCACACCCGGCAAGGCGGCGGGGCCTTCGGGTCGCTGGCTCACCAGCAAAAGCGTGCGGTCAGATTCCAGCCGTACCAGCGTGAGGGTGGTGAAACCGGGGGGCGTGTGCATCACCGTCTGGCGCACTGCCCAAAGGCCACTGTGCTCAAAGGGCACCCCCAGGGATTCATAAAAACTGTCCTCCAGAAGCGGCTCCATCGGCATGTTGCGGCCCAGCACCCGCTGCAGCATCCGCCGCGCCAGAAAGTCACTCCCCGTCACCTTGCCCTGTTCAAACACCACCAACCCCACCGGGCAGGTGGGCAGGCGAAACAGCAACCGCCGGTCAAACAGACCGTTCAGGGATTCTCGCCACAACCGTTTGAGGAGTGCGCGTTTGCCCAGCCACAACCCCTTGCCGGGCTGATGGGTGAGGGAGCGCTCCAGCAGCAGCACCTGCCCCGGCCCCGGCCCCGTGCGGGCAGGCAGGGCGCTTTGCTGAATGGGCAGGTTGTCTTCCAGCACGCCATAAGGCCCCTGCACCAGCCAACGCCTTTTGTGGGCCAGCGCCACCACGGGATAACGCTTGAGCGACAGGGTGGGCCGCTCGTGGGCCAGGCCGGGCAAGTCGGGCGCAAGGGGGCTTTGAGCCAGCACCTGGGCCTCGGCTTCGTTGATTTCCAGCAGCGTGACATGGGCGCGGCACAGGGCGCTCAGCACGGCCAGTTTGATTTCGAGTTTTTCCGGCACCGATTTTTTGCCCCTTCACCGGCGCTGCTGCGCCCGCAGCAGGTTCTGGTAATAGGTGCGAATTTCCTGCTGGTATTCGCGGGGATAGGGATCGGTCTGGAGACGCTGCAAAAGTTCCTGAAGCGAAAACGGCAGCCGCTTGCCCGCTTCCAGCGCGCCGGGGGGCGTGGTTTTGAAAACCCTGGCCCGCTCTCCTTTGCGTTTTTCCTTTTCCTCCTGTTTTTTCAGGGCGGTCTGAAGCTGCAACAGGCGTTTGTGAATGTTCTCCTGCCGACTTTTCACCCGGCTGGAATAATCCCCTGAGGAGAGCGCCTTCTGCACTTCCTCCACCTGCTTGAGCACCTCGTTCACCTTCTGGTTCATCTCCTTGAAATCCTTGAACTGGCCCATCATTTTTTCCAGTTCCTGGCGCACTTGGCCCTGGCCCTGGGTCATCTGTTCAAGCATGTCCAACATGCCCGGCGCCCCCATGGGAGAAGACTTTTGTCCGGCCCGGTTGAGCTGCTGCTGCATGGCGGCCACCTGCCCCAGGCGCTCCAGATACTGCTCCATGTTGCCGCCCTGGCCGCCGCCGGACATGGAAGAGGACTTGGCCAACAGATCCCGCGCCAAGGCGTTGAGGGTCTGAATGTTGCTTTGAAGCAGATAGTGGGAGCGGCCAAAATCCTGATTGTCCGCCGCCACCTTGGCGTCCTGGTTCTGGTGAATGAGGTCATGGGTGAGCGCCAGCCAGTCCATGGGGGCCTCCAGCGAGGCGCGCACCAGTTCAGCCATTTCATCACTCAGGCCGTTCAACTTTTCGCCCATGGACACCTGCTCGCGCACCAGCAGTTTTTTCTGCACCGGAGGCCGGTAAGCCTCAGCGGTGCTTTTTTCCAGAACTTCCTCCTGCTGCTGGCTCAGTTGCAGGGCGTCCATGGCCAGGCGGTAAACCAGCGCCTGAATGGTTTTCTGCATCCGCGCCTGCATGCCTGCGGAGGCCTGCTGCAACTGTTTGTGAAACTGCGCCAGTTGTTTAGAAAGTTCCTGCCCCTGTTGCTTGGCCTGGGCGGGCTGGTTTTTGTCCATGGCCGAGGCGGCGTCGTCCGACTTTTCACCCATGGCCGCCTTGTCCACCTGTTCGGGCAAATGCCGCAGTTCGTGGAGCGTCAGTTGATCCTGGGCGATGGCGCCGATTTCACGCAGGTTTTCTTCGGTGCGGCGAATGCGCTCGCCGAGGGCTTTTTGTTTTTGCGCCAGCTTTTTCGGGTCGGCCCCTGCGTTCAGTTTTTTCTGCATGGCCGCCTGTTCGTTCATGAGGTCTTTCAGTTCCCGCTCGGTTTGAGACACCAATTGCTGCTGGCGCAGGGTCTTGAGCTGGGCCAGGGTTTTATCCAGGGCCTGAAGCAGTTTTTGTTGATCCTGCATGGCCTGTTGCAGGGCCTGGGCCATTTGCTGGGGGGGCATGTCGGCCATGGCTTTCTGCAGGGCGGCCAGCATCTTTTGCAGTTCCGGGCTGAGCACCTGATTGATGGCCCGCCTGACCTGCTGGATGCGCCGCACCACTTCCTGATCCACCTTGGGGGTGTCGGAGAGTTTGTCTTCGGCGTCGGTGAGTTTTTCTTCCAGTTGCTTCATGTCCTTGAGTGAAGACTGCTGGTGCTGTATTTCCTGTTTCAGGCGCAGGCGGTCATCGGCGCTCAGCTTTTTTCCTTGGCGCGCTTTTTTCTGCAAATCCTCCAGGGTTTTTTTCAGGTCCTGCTGGGCGGATTCAAAAACCTCCATGGCTTTGTCAGACTCGTTAGCCAGTTCCTCTACCTTGGTTTTGAGTTCCTGGGGCGAGAGCACCCGCAGCGAAAAAACGGGCGTGCTGGCCGTCTGCCCGCGGCTGTCGCGGGCGGTGAGCTTCCAGCGCAGCACGCCACTTGCGCCACGGGGAAAAAACTGCGCCAGCGGCAGCATCAGGCTGCCCCGCGCATTGGGTGTGCCGTGGCCCGCCTGGGCCACGGTGCGCAGGCCCTCGCCAGCGCCCGCCCACAACGACACACCACTCACGGCGTGGTCATCCTGCGCCAGATAAAACACCTCCACCGGAAAACTCTCCACCACCTCCAGGCCATCGCCGGGGCTGAGTGCGGTGATGGTGGGCGGCGTGTCCTGCAGCAGCCTTATTTTCAGCTTCCGGACTTCGGCAAACCGCTGACCTTCCTGGGTTTCAAAAAGCAGTCCCAGGCTTATTTCCCGTTTGACCATCACCTCGCCGGAAAATGTCGCCCCTTTAACAGAGAGGGATTTAACGGGTTTGTCCTCTGCTTTGATCCAAGCTTTTTTAAGGGACCTGTCCGCCGCGCCTTCAAACCGCAGGCGGGCGTCTACAGGCACAAAAAGCTCTGGTGTATTCAGGTCCACGGCAGCGGGGGGGCGGTGCAGATACGCGGGATAAATCACCGTGGCCGCCAGAGAAACCAACCGGGGATTGAAATGCACCACCACGGAATAAAGCGGGCTGCGCAGCCCTTCCGCCTCAAAGGCGTAACTGAAATTTTCGGTGGCCCGGTCAATGGTGAACATCGCCTGATCCTTTACAAACGGCACGTTGTCCTGGCGGGGCAGGCCCTGATTGAGGCGATACAGGGTGGCCTCTGTGGCCTTGGCGCGGGGATGTTTTTTGACAAGACGCAAAACGACTTTTGCGCCAAAAGGGGTTTGAAGCGGGCCGGGCTTGACTTCATAAAGGTCAAAAAAACCAAGCACCGGCTCGGCGGGAGGATAGAGCGCCGCGTTGAGTTTTTGCAGCGGCCTGCCGGGGGTGCCCCACCCCCCCGGCCCCAGGGCCAGCAGACACAAAAACACCGCAGCCACAAAAGGGGTTTTGAGGAGGGGCCAGAACGGCTCGGACAAAGCCGACAACCGCCGGGCGGCTTCCTGCGCCTGCGATAGATTGCCGCTGGCCACAGACGCGCTGATCTGGTTCATCAGCACCGCGTGGCGTTTTTCAAGCTCCCCGGCCAAAGCCGACAGCGACCAGGACAAACGCCCCGTTCGCCAAACCACCCAACCCAAAACCAACACCAGACCAGACAAGCCCAGCGCCACCACCAGTCTGACGACCAAGGCCCCGGACGCAGGAACCAGCAGGGCCAGACTGAGCAGGCAACCCACCCCCCCCGCCACCGACAACCACAGCCACACCAACCCCAGCAACCGCCCCCCCGCCAGC
>CAYJOG010000301.1:3879-4295 GCA_964371695.1 uncultured bacterium | reverse complement strand
CCCCCAGGCCGCCCCCCAGGCGGGGCTGGCGGTGGACGAATTCCTGGCCGAGCGCGTGGAAACATTGGTGCAGGAAATGGGTTATACGCTGGTGGTGACGGCGGATCACGGCAACGCCGAGCAGATGGTGGACCCGGTGACCGGCGCGCCCCACACGGCCCACACCACCAATCTGGTGCCCCTGATTGTGGTTAATGGCCCGCCGGGGCTGGTGCTGCAAAAAGAGGGTGGCGTGTTGAGTCAGGTGGCGGCCACGGTGATGACGCTGATGGGACTGACGCCGCCTGTGGCGTATGCCGGGGGACTGATTCAGGAAGGCGTCAATACCCCGAAACCCGGTATCCCGGCAAAAAGAAAAAAAAAAGGTGTTTTAGCTTTTTGATTTATAAAAAAAAGGATTTCCGCATTAGCGGGTA
>CAYJOG010000301.1:0-3869 GCA_964371695.1 uncultured bacterium | reverse complement strand
ATTAAAAATTAAAAAAAAAAGTGCACCCCGGTTTGCGCGGTAACCACGGCGGGTTCCTCAAGGTTTGGACATGAAATCCCGCCAATGGTCGGCCCTTTCCGAAAATGCTCCCCAATAACCTTGTTTTCTCCGGCGCGGCACTCTGCTAGTCTGTGGCGCGCCCCACGGGCCAAATCGTGAAAGGAGAAGCCGTCATTCCCCCGGCCATGAAATTCGTCAGCTTGATAACCCTTCTGGCCCTTCCTACAATGACGGCCACATTTGCGTGAAGCTCACATCCCGCACCATTCTTCTGTGCGCCCTGACAGCGGCGCTCGCCATTCCAACGGTCACCACCCCTGTGGTGCGGGCGGAAATGTCGGACAGCGCCTCAGACCCACGGGTGTTGAACAACCAGGGCGTGGACCTTTTCAGCCGGGGAGAAGTGGACGCCGCCATTGCGGTGTTCCAGAAAGCCTTGGGCATGTCGCCCAACGACAGCGACGTACACAACAACCTGGGCATCGCCTATGACGAAAAAGGCGACCTCACCAGCGCCATCAACCACTATCAGCAGTCCATCCGCTACAACCCCGAAAACCTCGACGCCCACAACAACCTGGGGGTGGCCTATTACAAACGGGGTGAAACCGCCCGCGCCATCGCCGAGTGGGAAGTCTCGCTGAAAATTGACCCCAGCTACGAAAAAGCCGCCAACAACCTGCGGGTTTCCCGCGAAAACCAGGGCGGCCCCAGCGTGACCGAAGAGCCGGACCTGCTGGTGGAAGACTTCAAACCCATTTACACCACCGAGCGGATTCTGGGGGATGACCCTCTTTCGCCCCTCAATCAGGCCATTCAGCACCTGCAACAGGCGGTGGAGCTGAACCCGTCAGACCCGGAACTGCGCTACAACCTGGGGGTTTCCTACATCAAGCGGGGCCTGATGGACGGGGGCATCTCCGAGTTGCAGAAGGCTGTGGACCTGGACCCGGAAAACGCCCTGGCCATTTATAATCTGGCCGTGGCCGAGGCCATGGTGAAGGACTACGACGCCAGCATCCGCCACTTTCAGAAAACCCTGGCCCTCAAGCCCAGCGACTACACCAGTTATTACAACCTGGGCGCGGTGTACATGAAAATCGGCGACACCGACAACGCCATCCGGGCGTGGCAAAAATCGGTGGAAATCCTGCCGAACTTTGAGCAGGCCCGCTTCAGCCTGGGTGTGGCCTATCTCAAGAAGTTCAAATACGACCTCGCTCTGGATGAGTTCAAGAAAATCATTGCCCAGACCGGCGGCGACGCCTCGGATTACAACAACCTGGGTGTGGCCTATGCCCAGAAGGGCCTGATTGAAGACGCCATCCGCAGTTGGCAACGGTCGCTGCAGATCAGTCGCAACTACATCAAATCCCACACCAACCTGGGTGTGGTGTATGCCCAGCGGGGCATGTACGACAGCAGCCTGCGCGAGTGGCTCACCGTGAGCCGCCTGAGCCCCATTGATCCCGAATCCTATTTCAACATCGGTGTGATGTATGACCAGTTGGCGCAATACGACAAGGCCATTCAGGGTTACCGGCGCGCGCTGGACCTGGACCCCACCCGCATCGACGCCCGCAACAATCTGGCCATCGCCCTGTCGCGCAAAATGCCCGATGTGGACCTGTCCAACCAGCGCAAACCCATCAGCTTCCGCCTGCGTTATGTGCTGGCCCCCGGCAAGCTGAAAATGCGCAACCTATCGGGCTGTGGGTTTTGTGCTTAATATGTTTTTTGGCAGGCGCCCGGCGGGATCCGGGCGTTTCTTTTGGCGGGGGGGCCCCCCCGCCCCACTTCAATAGGGCGCGCCAAATCCAGTGGGGCAGGCGTCCCGCCCATCGCTGCCGAATTTTGTCAAAAAACCAAGATTTCATTCATTTTACAGGAGTAGGCGCGGTGTCCGCACCGCGCAACAACCCTAACAAATAAGGTGTTTTTGCCACCCGCGGCGGTGGGGACACCGCCGCGACTCAGGTAAACCAGACAGCAGTGGGGCGGGCGGCCTCGCCCGCCTGAATTATGAAAACTTTTTCTGCTTTTCTATTCCTGTGTCTATTCCACCACCGCGCCGTCCATTTTCAGCCGTTGGCGCAGATAGTCCACGTCCAGCGCTGTGGTGGTGCGCAGGCCGTTTTTCACCATCAGCGCCGCGCCGGTGCCCGCCGCCTGACCCAGGGCCATGCAGGTGGGTGTCACCCGGCAACTGGCGTTGGCGGCGTGGGTGCTGCTGATGCACCGGCCCGCCACCAGCAGGTTGTTGGCCCCCACCGGCAACAGGCAGCGCCAGGGAATGGTGTAATAACTGCCCGGCGGCAGCGGCTCGCACACCAGCCCCGCGCCGGTGGGGCTGTGGATGTCAATGGGCCAGGCGCAGGCGGCCACGCCGTCGTCGTGTTTTTTGGCCGACAGAATGGTGTCGGTGTCGAGTGTGTAATGCCCCTGAATGTGGCGGGTTTCGCGCACGCCAATGTGGCTGGCCACCGAAAGCAGCCGCGCCTGTTCAAAACCCGGCACGTCCCGTTTCAGAAACCGGAACACCTCGTGGGCCTGATCCAGCCCTTCCATTTCGGCCAGCGAAAGCGCCTGGGGGTCGGTGGCGTCGCGGCCCGTCACGCGGGTCATGTTCATCACCGCTTCGCCGGGGCGCACGCCTTCAAAAAACAGCACACGGTCGCGGGGCACGTTCAGGCGGCCCTCTTTTTTGGCCTGGTTGATCTGGCTGAAAAATCCGCTCACGGCCATGATGGGCCACTGGCGCAGTGTGGCGGGGTCGTGGGCCAGCACAAATTCTTCGGGGTGTTCTTCCATGTAAGTGAAGATTTTTTCCCGGTCGATGCCCCCCACGCGAAACAGCATGGTCATGGGCTGGGCGTTGGTTCCGTCGCCATAGGTAAAGGGCACGCCGGCCTGGGCGGCCACGTCTCCGTCGCCGGTGCAGTCAATAAAAAACTTCGCCTCCAGCGCCTGTAAACCACCTTTGTTGGCCACCACCACGCCCCGCAGGTTTTCGCTGATTTTCATCACCTCGATCACCTGGGTGTGCAGCAGCACCGTCACCTTGTGGCGGCGCACCCAGTCGGCGGCGGTTTTGCGGTAAACCTCCGGGTCATAGGGCGTGACGGTGGCCACCACGCCCAGAGGGTCGGGCAGGTGGCCAATAAAGCCGCCCTCCGGCCCCATGGCCTGAAAAAGCTCCTCGCCGATGCCTCGCACAATCTGGTGATCTTTGCTGGCGTGAAAGGTCATGGCCGTGCCCAGGTGCGCTGCAGTGTAAGTGCCCCCCAGATGGCTGTTGCGCTCCACCAGACACACGCTGGCCCCGGCCCGTGCGGCGGCAATGGCGGCCACCACGCCGGTCACGCCGCCCCCCAGCACCAGCACGTCCACGCGCCCCTTTACGGGAATGTCGCGGGAAGGAAAGGTGAAGGTAAGTCTGTCGGGCGCGCCGGTCATGGGGGGAGTTTAAAACGTTTTTAGAAATTAACGCCTATTGGGGGGCGTTACCCCCCAAACCCCCCACTGGAGGACTTGTCCTCCCAGACCCACCGGCTTTGGCGCTACGCGCAGGAAGAAAGGTGAAACACAAAATCTGTCGCCTACCGTCATTCCCGCGAAAGCAGGAATCCAGTTCAACTTGAAGCAAAAAATCCCCACCTTGTTCTCTGTGCTTTTGGTGGGGCAGGCGTCTCGCCTGCCTCTGGTATGAACACAGGCAGGGATGCCTATTCTACCAGTGAGCCATGGCGGCTACTGAGGTGGATGGTGGACGGGCTTTCAGCCCTGCGGTTCTCACAGGGTGGACACCCCAGGCCGCACGAAGAGCGGCCCTGTCTGGTGGGGGGGGG
>CAYJOG010000300.1:0-4308 GCA_964371695.1 uncultured bacterium | reverse complement strand
GCACCGCCATCATCAGCCACCACCAGGGCATGGCTCAGGATAACCCAGGCGGGACGCCCATAGCGACTCGTGCCACCAAGGGAACTGGTAGAACAGGCTTCCAGCCTGTTTCAACCATAGACACAGGCAGGATGCCTGTGCTACCAAAAACAAAAACACCAACGGCCCTTCAGCCTCCGGCCTGAAGCCTGTTCTTCTCCCGCCTCCGAATTTACGGCTTGTATCGGTAACCCATGCCCCGCACGGTTTGCAGGCGCTGTGGCTCGCTGGGGTTTTCCTCGATTTTTTCGCGGATGTGGCGCACATGCACATCCACCACGCGGTCGGTCACGTCCAGGTCGTCGGGCCACACCGAGCGCAGCAGTTGCTGACGGCTGTGGGCCGTGCCCCGGTGGCGCATGAGAAACACCAGCAGTTCCAGCTCTTTGTGGGTCAGGTGCACCTCTTTGCCGTCTACCAGCACACGGCGCTGATCGGTGTCCACCACCAGGGTGTCGTCCACCATGCGGCCTTTGGGGGTGGCGCGCCGGGCCACCGCCCCCACGCGGGCCAAAAGCTCCTGGGTTTCAAAAGGTTTGGCCAGATAATCGTCCGCGCCCAGGTCCAGCCCCTTCACCTTGTCGGGCGTGTCCCCCAGGGCCGTGAGCACAATCACCGGCACGGGGCTTTCGCGGCGCAGGCGCTTGAGCACCGTCAGGCCGTCCAGGCCCGGCATCATCAGGTCCAGCAAAATCAGGTCGGGTTGCAGTTTCAGGGCCTGGGCCAGGCCCTCTTCGCCGTCTTTGGCCAGCGCCACCTTGTGGCCCGCCTCGCGCAGGTGATAGGCCAAAAGCTCCCTCATCGGGGCTTCATCATCAATCACCAGAATGCGCAACTGGGCCGGACCAGGACTCACGGAAGCGTTTTCCACCATAACGGTTTAGGATGTTGGGACATGATTTTTAAGAACAGATTTATTTTAATCGGGTTAAGCGGCGGCGTGAGCGTGTACAAATCCCTGGACCTGATCCGCCGCCTGAAGGAGCGGGGCGCGAAAGTGAGCGCGCTGATGACACCGGCGGCCCAGCAGTTTGTGTCGCCCCTGCTGGTGGGGGCGCTCGCGGACACCGTACACACCAGCCTGCTGGGCAGCCACGGCGATTATCAGCACATCCACCTGAGCCAGCAGGCCGACGCACTGATTGTGGCCCCCGCCACGGCCAACACCCTGGCCCGGCTGGCGGGGGGCTTTGCCGACGAAGTGCTCAGCGCCACCTGGCTCACTTTTGGCGGCCCCAAGCTGGTGTGCCCCGCCATGAATCACCGCATGTGGAACAGCTCGGCCACCCAGCGCAATCTGCGGCTGATTGAAGAGCAGGGGGCCATGGTGCTTCCGCCCGACGAAGGCTCACTGGCCTGTGGCGAAGAGGGCCAGGGGCGTCTGCCGCCGGTGGACGACCTGCTTTTGGCCGCCGACCGCCTGCTTTATCGCCAGCAAAGGTTCGCGGGCAAAAAAGTGGTGGTGAGCGCGGGCGGCACCATGGCGGCCATAGACCCGGTGCGCTACATCACCAACGCCAGCACGGGGCGCATGGGCCACGCGGTGGCGGTGGGTCTGTGGGCGTTGGGGGCCGAGGTGGTGGTTCTCAAGGGCCTGACCGATCCGCGACTGGTGTGGCCCCGCGACATGACTGTGCAAAATTGCCCCACGGTGAGCACCATGAAAGACGCCCTGCTCACCCACACCCAGGGCGCGCAGTTGCTGGTGCAGACAGCGGCCATCAGCGACTTCAAAATCGCCGAACCGAGCAGCAAAAAGGTCAAGCGCGGCAAAGAGGCGTTTGCCCTGCACCTGGAGCCAGAGGCGGACCTGCTCACGCTGCTGGCCGAGGACGGGCCGAAAGATTTGATCCGCGTGGGTTTCGCCGCCGAAACCCACAGCCACCGCCAGAGCGCCCACGACAAACTCAAGCGCAAAAAGCTGGCGGCCATCTGCTGCAACCCGGTGGGCGACCAGCGGGGATTCGGCGACGTGGAAACCCGCCTGACGGTGTTTTTTGACAAAGGCATGCCCGCCGAGGTGTTTGTCGGCCCGGCCCACAAAAACGTGGTGGGGCGCGAACTGTCGGTGCTGTTGGCCGAGCGGTTTTTGGTGTAGCCGGGGGTTGGCGCTACCCCCTCTCCCGTAAAGGGGAGAGGGTTGGGGTGAGGGGTTCAATGTAAAGCAATAAACCACCGTTCCTTCTCCCGTCCGAAGGATGGGAGAAGGTGGCCGTAGGCCGGATGAGGGCATGAGTAAAAAAGCAAAAACCTTATTCGGTGTTTTTTTACAGCGCCCTCACCCGGTTGCTGGCCGAAAAAGAATGGCCAGCAACCACCCTCTCCCATGCAAAGCACGGGAGAGGGGAAAAGGTGGTGCTTTTTGCTTGACTGGATTCCCGCTTTCGCGGGAATGACGCCGGGTTCCCCCTCTTCCTCACAAGCAAGACGACTGTGGCTACCGCACCAATTTGCGCCAATCTAATTTTCTCTCCGAGAGCTTGACTTCGGTCACTCGGACGTTCTAAAATAGACTCGTCAGACAGTTGAGACGATTCGGAGGGATTGTGATGGGGCAGTTAAACGACGAAAAATCGATCCGACTCATGAAGGAAGTTGTGCGGTTTACGGATGAGGCTAACGCGGCGTTCGAAAAAAGGGAACGTGCGATTGCTGAATTGAATCAGCATATTAGGGGGACTTCCGCTACTACTCGGTTGCAGCAGAGTGATCTTTCGTCGCAAGCGTCTACTCATATTGAGCCAAGCGACGAAGGGTCCGACTCCGTTAAAAATCAAACAGCCAAAGCCTCCCTAAAGCCTACTGGTAGGATTAAAGGAAAAATCCTTGACTACTTAGCACAAAACCCAGATCTGCCTAAGCACTACCTTGATATCGCAATGGCGATAGGTGAAAAACCGAAGTCGATTAGTGGATTCGTAAGCGCGCTCGTCAAAGAGGGCTTATTGGTCCGTGCTGGTGAAGGAACTTACCAAAGTACGCCCATACAAACAAAAAGCGACTCGCTTCCCGAGCCGCTTTCTGAAGGAGAAGTGGGCTAGTCTGCGGCGGTGACTCCGCGATAAGGGTCCTGCTGGGGGGTGCAAATCCCCCCTCACTTTCTTCAGAAGGGAATTGTGGCCTAATTTCATCAATAAGTCAAAAGACCAATTAACGCCGATATGATTTTATGTTCCGGCCTTGTTTCGCGACTTCTCAAACACCTTGTTGGCAAACCACCGCGTCGCCTCTGGCAGCAGGCGATAGGCCAGGGCAAACACCTTGGCGTGGCCCGGCACCAGAATCAGCGCTTCGTTGCGCGCCACGCCCGCCAGGGCTTCATCGGCGCACTGGGCCGCCGACGTGACATCCACCATCAGGTTGTCCCTGAGGGCGGTGGCGCTCATGCCCCTTTTCTCGGCGGTTTCATAAATGGCCGTGTCTACGATGCTGGGGCACAACACACTCACCTTCACGCCATAGTTCTGCGCTTCACCCCTCAGCGCCAGCGACAGCCCCACCACGGCAAACTTGCTGGCGGCATAAGACACACCCCCCGGCATGGGAATCAGACCCCCCAAAGAGCCGGTGTTCACGATGTGGCCGTGGCCCTGCTCAATCATGAAGGGATAGGCGGCGTGAATGCCGTGAATCACTCCCATCAGGTTCACGTCCAGCACCCGCTTCCAGTCCTGGGGGGTGTTGTGTTTCACCTCGCCCGCCGTGGCGGTGCCCGCGTTGTTGAACATGTAATCCAGACGGCCCCGTTTTTTGTGGGCCTTCTTCACGCAGGCGTCAAAGGCTTTTTCGTCACGCACATCCAGGGCAAACGCCTGGCCCTGGCCGCCCCGGCTCTGGATTTCAAGGACAGTTTTTTGGGCGGATTCTTCGTGGATGTCGGTGGCGAAAACAAAGGCCCCCCGGCGGGCGAGGTCTTCGCACAGCGCCAAGCCAATGCCGGAGCCGGCCCCGGTGACGAAAGCAGTTTTGTTGCGGTAGGGATTCAGGGTGTTGAATGTAGACGATTTTGAGGGTTGATGCGTCATGCAGAAATTGCCCGGCCGTCTTCCTCTTTTTCGGGGTTTGTCAACGTCCAACTGCTGGCGTCATTCCCGCGAAAGTGGGAATCCAGGTCAAAAAAATTGGTGGGGCAGGCGTCCCGCCTGCCTTCATTTATAAATACGCAGGCAAGATGCCTGCGCCACCAGAACTTGTTTTTTCCTATGTCTGACAGGATTCCCGCTTTCGCGGGAATGACGGGCTTGATGGCCAATGAATTGGGGTGATGAC
>CAYJOG010000299.1:0-4337 GCA_964371695.1 uncultured bacterium | reverse complement strand
AAGTCTGAACGTGCCAGCGGTTGGCGGTGCGGGGGAGAAACCCGGCGGCGGGCAGGGCCTGGGCGATTTGCCGCAGGCTGTGGCCCCGTTGGCGCAGGTCGCGCATGAGGGCCAGGGCGGCCTGTTCGTGGGGGCAGGGAGCCAGCCGCTTGCCGCAGGGCGACAGGGCGTAGCCGTAGGGCACGGGTCCGCCCAATTTGCGCCCCTGGGCCTTCAGGTGCGCCAGCGCCGCCGAGGTGCGCTCAGATACCAAATCCCGCTCAAACTCCGCCAGAACGGCCAACAGGCGAAACACCATCTTGCCCGCCGCGCTAGTGGTGTCGATGCGCTCCGTCAGGCTCACCAGATCCGCCCCGGCCTTGCTCAGCGTGTCGCTGAGGGTGATGGCGTCCCGCGTGCTGCGGGCGAGGCGCGAAAGGGAATACACCACCAGAGCGGCCTTGTGCTGGGTGGCCAATTTCAGCGCCGCGTCCAGACCCGGACGGTTGCGGGTTTTGCCGCCGGAAATCCCCGCGTCTTCATGCATCCCCAGCAGTGTGGCGCCGTGGGCGGCGCACCACGCTTCGATCCTCGCCGTCTGCGCCTCCAGGCTCACCCCCTCCCGCGCCTGCCTGCCCGTGGACACCCGCACGTATCCCACGGCCAACAGGGCGCATGACGATTCTTTGATGGCGTTGATCGCCAAGGCCGGGGCTAAAATTCCGGCGCGTCAATCGTGTCGGTAGTTTTGTTCATCAGCTCCTGAAGAAGCTGAAAGTTCAGCCGGGCCAAGATTTGCAGGGGAGAGTGAAAAATCAATTTTTCTCTCCGGCGGCGCGCCTTCCTGGCCAAGGGGTGGGATTTCCCGGCCATGAATTCGATGGCGCTCACCAAGCTCCTGGCTTCTTCTTTCATGGCCTGATATTCGATGGCCCATTCGTCTGAAGGCGTGGCGATGTGGGTTTGCATGATGGGCTCCTGTGTCGGCTAAATGTTCTGCCAGACACAGTGACGCTCTGCTTTCGCACACAGTCAAGGCTGGGTGTCAGGAACCAGCTTGCTCTTTTTCGAACCCCTCCACCAGGGCTTCCAGCTTGGCCATGAATTCCTCAGTGGTTTCGGGGGTGGCGGCGGATTTGGCCTCCTCGGTTGCCCGGATTGCCTTGCGGTGCTCCTCATCCCAAAAAGCGCGCTGTTCCTCCGCAGACATCGTTTCCAGTTGATCCAAAAGCGCCTGCGCACCCGCCCGTTTCATTTCAACACAGTCAAATGGCTTGGTTTTAATCACTCTGAATCACCTCCGGCGGGGCGATGATTTCAATCTCCCCATACCCCCTCAACCTGTTAACAGCATTGTACAGGGGGATCTTTTGAAAGTTGACCATATGTTGAAAATTCCAACTGGCGATGACCGGACACCCCGAAACCGTTGCAATCCCGATGTGCCAGGCATCCACAAAAGACTTGCGCCCCACTACGCCATGGCTCAGGTAGGCGTCACGCAGTGCCTCTGCCTCCACCGAAGAATTGAGGACCGTCAGAAATTTACGGGTGGCCTCGTATCCCTGTCGCACCCAAGGCGGGGCGGGTAAAAGTTCCCGCTCCACCAGAACACTTGAGAAAAGTTCAAACCGGCCCAGGTGCACCTCCCGGATAAATTCCAAACTGCCGTGCTGAAACTCCTGGTCAAACACGCCTCCAAAGAGGGAAGTCTCCGCATAGATCCGCAAAGGATTTTTGGTCCCGGATTGCACAACCCCATCCTATGGGATTAACGGCCAGCCAGAGTTGGGAAAAAGCGGCCGGTTTTTGTGTTGCCGGAACCTCCAGACTCCCTGCATTTACAGGCGTTTCCGGCGCTGTCACGTTAGGGACGAAGCAGGACGGTTTTGGGGCCAAAAGGGGGGCCAAAAGGGAAAAATTAACTGTGCAAAAAAGGCCTGATTCTATTGACTGAATTGAATTGACCTCCGACGCGCGTGTGCGCGCGACGCAAGAATCGGACCAATGTGTTGATAATTGTTCGCCGGGCCAGTTTTGGACGCCGCTGGTGGGCCAGTATTCGACGCCGATTGTCGCCAATGGCCCCTTGGCGGCAGCAAAAAATTGGCATTTAACGCATGACCCGTCTAACACAAATCACGAACGCCGTCTGGAAACGCCGGTGTCGCGCCGTGTTGGGCCACCGGGGGGCTAATCCGGGCCGCCATAGGCGTCCAGTGCCCGGTAATCCGGCAGGGGAAACAGGGCGTAACAGCCATAGCCCAGGGCGTCGGAAAGATGGGTCAGTTGGGGGTTGGTGCGTTTGTCGATTTCGCCCGTGCCCGGCAGGAACGCCACCTGCTCCAGGTCGCGGATCAGCCGGTGGCACCGGGGGTGAACGCGCAGGCGGGTGGAGCCATCTGCGGCGTGCAGCAGGCCGTTGACCTTGGCCAGGCGGTCTCGCACGCTGGGATTGGCTGACCGCAGTTCCTCGTGATACTCCCACCCCATCTGTGGGGCTGGTTCCCGCAGGGCCATTCGGATGTGATCGTAATCCGACACCCGGCTGCTGCTGGTGTGCCTCATGCCCGTGGCGTCTCCCGCGATGACCCAGGTTCCGGGCCGCTGGTTGGGGGTCCAGGCGGGGGACAGGGTGTGACCGGCGGGGAACTGGCCCTCCCAGTAGCGCCGCAGGATTTCCCCCAGCACGTCCGGTGTCCAGCTTCGGGGAATCTGCACCTCGTCAAAGGCCCACACTTCGTCCTTGTGGGTTTGCAGCAGCACACAGGACCCCAGCACATTGAAGTCCCACGCCAGAACCAGCGGCAGTCGGGGGTCGTACTCCGCCTGTTCGCTGACGTGCCTGGCCCGGCAGAACTGGTGATACACCCGGCCCTCGGCACTCTGGATGAACAGACCTTTGACTTCCTGGGCGTAGGCGGTGGGGTCCAGGTTGTGGGCGAGGTTGGTGAGGAACACCTGTGGCAGCCAGGGGTTGGCCCAGGTGGCCACGCCGGTGATGAGGCAGCGCCCAGGGTGGGGGTTGCCCTCTCCCAGAAACAGGTCGTAGAGCCAGTCAAAGCCGTTGGGGGTGCTGGTGAGTTTCACCTGGGGGTGTTTGCCCTCACGGGCGCGGGTGAGCAACACGCCAAACCCCTCGCGGGTGATCTGCCGGGCCTCGTCGCAGTAGACGAAGGGCACGCTGGCCCCCCTGGCCCGGTGGGGGTCTTCCATTCCCAAGGCCCAGGCGGCGGTGATGAGTTTCTTGCCGCTGCGCAGGGGCCAGGTGAAGACCACCTGACGCCGGGAGGGATAATGGCGAAAGTCGAAACCCCACCGGGTGTGATGCTGGTTCAGGGATTCGATGACGTTGAGGCGCAACTGGGGAAAGGTGCCGCTGGCGACGATGCCCAGCTTGGGGTGACACCGGCGGCTCTGGATGGCCGCCCACACCGCACCCGCATAGGTTTTACCCGCCGCCACGCCTGAAACAAGACCGGTGATGGGGGCCTCGCTGGTGAGGAACTCGGCCTGGTGGCTCAGCAACTCAAGGTTCACCGGGATTGTCCTTGTCACCCGCCGCCACGCCTGCCGGGGCGGTTGCGGGGTGCCGAACGGTAATGCTGACGTGCAGGGCGTCGGAGCCGGGGCCATCCCCACCACCGCCGCCCTCAGACAAAAAGCCGTCGAGATCGTCTTCCTCGCCGCCCTCCAGCTTCCAGCCCCAGCGGTTCCTCATGCGGAACATCCACACCGTGGGGTTGAACCGCCGGGGGTCGTAACTGGCCATGGGTCGCCCGCTGGTGGCCGCCAGCCCCGTCACCTCGTCCATCTTCCGGGCGGTTTGCAGGGCAATTTCAATCTCCTCGCGTGGAAAATCTTCAGGATATTGCTGCAGGTAGGTTTTGAGGGTGTTGCGGCTGCACCCAGTGAAGCTTTTCAGGCTGCACCCCTGTTCCAGGTGGCGGATCAGATCCCGCCACAGGGCCTGACGCTCGGCGGCGGTTTTCAGCAACCGCCGGTTCTGGTTGCCCTTTCTGGCGGCCATCTCACGCTTCCCCCGCCAGCACCGCCGCGTTGCCCGTGTACTGCTCCCAACGGGTGACGATGACATCGCAGTAGTGGGGGTCCAGTTCCATGAGCAGGGCGTGGCGGCCCGTGCGCTCACAAGCGATCAGGGTGCTGCCGCTGCCGCCGAACAAATCCAGCACCCGTTCTCCCGGCAGGCTGGAGTATTCGATGGCCCGCTCCGCCAGTTCCACGGGTTTCTCAGTCAGGTGGACCATCTTCTGCGGCGTGACCTTCTTCAAGTCCCACACGTCGCGGGCGGTGTTGGGGCCGAAGAAGCGGTGGGCCGCGCCTACGCGCCAGCCGAA
>CAYJOG010000298.1:0-4352 GCA_964371695.1 uncultured bacterium | reverse complement strand
TCGCCACGCCAAGGGGGCTTTGCCCCCGAAGGCGTTGGGTTTGAAAAGTCCACGATGGACTTTTCAAACAGATCCTAATGGGCAGGCGCTCAGGTTTTCCGACGCCGTGCGCCCTGCGTCGCCATCGGGGTCCAGGCGGGCGGCTTCTGTCCAGGCGGCGTGGGCGCTCAGGGGTTCGGCCATGCTCCAGAGCACACAGCCCAGGTTGTTCCAGGCCTCGGCCCAGCCGGGGGAAAGGTCCAGCGCCTCGCGCAGGCGCCCCCGCGCTGCGGACCAGTCCCGGCCCTCGCCATGGCACAGGGCAAGGTTATAAAGGCCCTGGGCCAGTTCCTCGTTGCGCTCTGGCGACACCGCCGACTGGCGCAGACGGTCAGTTTCGTTTTTCCAGAAAGACAGATGTTGCTCAAGAGCAGAATCAGGCATGGTCATTTCCCTTTGAACACGGGGGGACGTTTCTCAAGAAAAGCCTTGCGGCCCTCCACCACGTCTTCGCTCTGAAAACAGCTCAGGCGCAGTTGTTTGAGTTGGTCGTCCATGGCGGCGGTGGGGGCGGTGAGGCGCTGTATGGCCCGCAAGGCTGTTTTGCTGTTGCGCAGTGTGAGGGGAGCCAGCCGGGCCATGGCCTGAGCCATTTTCAGGGTGGTGTCCTGCAACTGGTCAAAGGGCAGCACGCGGTTGATGAGGCCGGTTTCGCAGGCGCGGGGCGCGGGCACGGGCGTGGCGGTGAACACCATTTCGCAGGCGTTGGCATAACCCACCGTCTGCAACAGCCGCCACAGGCCCAGGGGTTCATACATCACGCCCAGCCGCGCCGGGGGCAGGCAATATTCGCTGTGCTCAGCCCCCAGGCGAATGTCGCAACTGAGCAGCAACTCCATGGCCCCGCCATAGAGTTTGCCGTTCACCGCGCAGAGGGTGGGAAAAGGCAACCCGGACAGAGCCGCACCGGCTTTTTCGATGGGGTTGTCGGCCTCAAAGGCGTGCAGAGCCTCAAGCGGCGCACCGGCGGGGATTTCATCGATGTCATAACCGGCGCTGAACACGTCCTGGCCGGGCGCGGTGAGAATCAGCGCGGTGGTGGCGGCGTCCAGGCTGTTCACCTGGGACACGATTTCTTCAAGGAAGGCCTTGTTGAGGCGGTTTTTGGCTTCGGGGCGGTCCAGCCACAGCCGGGCCACGCCGCCAATCATTTCCAGACGTGTATAAGTCATCCCCGCAGTGTAACCAATGGCGGGGGCGGGAGGTCGGAAGTTGGAAATTGGAAAAAGGAAAAGCTCTCTTGCCCCCTCTCCCCTTCAATGGGGAGAGGGTTGGGGTGAGGGGTTTATTCAAAAGCAAAAAAACCATTGTTTTTTGCCAATAGCTAACCCCTCGCCCGGTTGCTGGCTGGGTAGAGCTTCAGCCAGCAACCACCCTCTCCCATGCAAAGCGCGGGAGAGGGAAAAAACGCCCCGTGTTACCACCTGAGTGCCCAACAGGCCGACGGAACAAAGCATCAGCCACCTCCATGCTAATATGGACACCATGCGTTATTCCATAAGAGATAGACCGCATGTCACCCCAATGCGATTTAACTTAGTTTTCGTTCTGTGCATCTGTTTCCTTCTGCTGATAGGCGAAAAAAATTCTTCGGCAAAGGAAATTTTTGGAGAGGATTATAATCCTGTTGTTCGAGTGCTTTCAGCACTGGAGCATTTAAAATCAAATTCTTCCGGAGAAGCCTTGCGGCTCAATCCCAAAACCCAACGTAAAGCTTATAAATTAGTGGAGTCCCTGAAGAAACCAGAGGATTTTTTTGAGTTGATTCTTATCTCCGATGTGTTGGAAAGGAGAGGAGAGCCGCAATCAAAAGAAGAAACTTTGTACTTCTGGGTCATGCTGGATGCCCTCGAAATCTTGTCTAAAATCCCTGGGGGAGAGGCTGCGATGTATCTGAGGGAGGTCGGACAAAAAACCCATGTGGATGGCATGTGGGGGCTTTATTATGGTTGCGCAGTCAAAAACCAGAAGTTGCTTACACTTGCAAAACCAATACCCTATTGCGGGCCATGAAAACCTCTACAGCACCCTAAATCATGCTGTTTTTTATAATAAAAATGTGGCATCAGTGATCTAACAGCATATCCTGTTAAAATTTATTCAACCCTTCTTTTTCATCATCCACCGGGCATTTCTTTTTATTCCTTCTTTTCCTCGGCGCAGAAAAGCGGGTCCGCTGGCGGTTCCATCGGCAACGCCCTCAAGGGGCAGGCTGGCCACGCCGTGGGCGGACGGGGTATGGCGGTTGAAGGGGCACACCTCCTGGCAGATGTCGCAGCCATAGAGCCAGTTCTGCCACTGTTCCCGTCCCGGTGTGGCGGCGGAAAAATCGCCCTTGTGTTCGATGCTCCAGTAACTCAGGCACCGGCGGCTGTCCAGGCCATTTTGGGCCGAAAGCGCCTGCGTGGGGCAGGCGTCGAGACAGCGGGTGCAGGTTCCGCAGTGGTGGCCTTCAAAGCTGGCCGTGGGCGTCAGGTTTGCCGTGCTCAGTATCACCCCCAGCAACAGATAAGACCCCTCATGGGGATGAATGAGCAGCGTGTTTTTGCCCAGCCAGCCCAAACCCGCCAGCGCCGCCCATTCCCGCTCCAGCACCGGGCCTGTGTCTACATAAGGCGCGAAGGCCTCACCGGGCAGCGCCTGACGCAGACACGCCGCCACGCGCTTCAGCGCGCCGCCCATCGTCTCGTGATAATCCGCCTCACCCACATAAGCCGCGAGGCGACCGTGGCCCGGTGGGGTTTCGACAGGCCGCCGCCCGGTGGGCCAGGCCCCCACCACCACGCTGCGACAACCCGCCAGCACCAATCGCGGATCGGTGCGTTTGGCGGCGGTGCGTGACAGATAACCCATATCCGCCTGCTGGCCCTGCCTGAGCCATTCCATAAAAACATCCGCCCCCGGCACACGCCCCGCCGCCGCCACGCCGCCAAGCACCGCGCCTTCGTCCTTCAACCACTGCACAAGCCGCTGGGTCATGTCCGTGTCCCGTTCCGTCGGGGTCATTTCCCGGACTATAAAAGGTGACGCATCAACGCCAGCCGTTTTCTTCAATCAACCGCGACACATCCGCTGCGATTTCTTCACGAATCTCGCGCACCACCGCAAGCGGTTGGCCCTTGGGGTCGGGCAGAGGCCAGTCCAGCGTCCTCAGACCCGGCACAAAGGGGCAGGCCTCGCCGCACCCCATGGTGATGAGCAGGCTCGCGCCCTGGGCCAGTTCGGGTGTGAGCAGCCGGGGTTTCAGGTCTTGCACGTCCAGGCTGATTTCGGCGAGGACCTCGGCCACCACGGGGTGAACATGCTCTGCCGGTTGTGTGCCCGCACTGAGGGCCACGGCCTTTTGCGGATTCGCCTGCTGGTTGAACAACGCCGCCGCCATCTGCGAGCGCCCCGCGTTGTGGACACAGGCAAACAGCACTTTTTCAGCCACGACCCGGCCCCTTTGGCGCGCTCAGCCAGCGCCAAAGGCCAAAGGCCAACAGCCCGCCCACCAACTGGGCGGCCCAGAACATGGGCACACTCGCGGGGGCGATGCCCGCATAGGTGGTGGTGAAGGCCCGCGCCAGCGTCACCGCCGGATTGGCGAACGACGTGGAAGCGGTGAACCAGTAACCCGCGCCAATCACCGCGCCCACACCCACCGCCGCCTGCATCACGCTGCGCCGCCCCGCCGTGAGCACCACCAGCAGCAGCGCCAGCGTGGCCACCGACTCGGCCAGCCAAAGGTTGGGGCCGTTGCGCACGTGATCTCCCACCTGCCACAAGGGCAGGTCAAACATGCCGTGGGCCAGCCACGTGCCCGCCACGCCCCCGGCGCACTGGGCTGCGGCGTAGGCCCCCACCATGGGCCAGGGCAGTTGTTTTTCGATCCCCTTGACCAGTGACACCACGGGGTTGAAGTGCGCCCCGCTGATTTCACCGAACACCAGAATCAGCGCCACCAGCCCCCCCGACGTGGCCAGCGTGTTGCACAAAAGCGCCACCGCAGGCGCGCCCGTGGCCAGCCGCTGGGCCATCACGCCCGACCCCACCACCACCGCCACCAGCAGGCCCGTGCCCACCGCCTCGGCCACCACCGGCCGCGGGTCAAAAACGATTGCGGAAGATAAAGATTTGCTCACCGGCCAAACATGGTTGAACAGAAAAGTTAAGACCATTTGAAGGCAGCCACCCTGTTGCTGTTCGGTTTGTGAAAAATTCGCGGAGGGTCAAGGGTTTTTCGAGGTAGCCCTGGCGTCCCGCCGGGAGTTTCAAACGCGCCGCAGGCGCGCACCATTCAGATTTCTCTTCATATTTCCCTGAAAAAACCC
>CAYJOG010000297.1:1571-4357 GCA_964371695.1 uncultured bacterium | reverse complement strand
GGACGGCACCACAGTATCTATCCAAATCAGGCATGACTTTTCCTGCGCCTACGCCTTCATCCCCAGCGCCAGCACTTTCATCAGCAGGTTTTCGGGAATCAAACGGCTGAACACGGCGGCGGCCTGATTCAGCGGCCCGGTGACCGTGAGGATTTCGCCCCGGTCAAAACCCTTCAGGCCCAGGCGGGCCACTTCTTCGGCGCTCATGCGCAAAAAGGGCAGTTTGTCTTCTTCGCGGCCCGAAACCTGGGCAAACTCGGTGCTGGTGCCGCCGGGGCACACGCAGCACACCCGCACGCCCTGGGGTTCCAGCTCCACCGCCAGCGCCTGGCTGAAGCTGTTGACATAGGCCTTGGTGGCGGCATAAACCGCGAATTTCGGCATGGGGGTCATGCCCGCCACGCTGCTCACGTTGAGGATGCCCCCGCCGCCCCGCTGGATGAGGTCCGGCGCAAACAGGCGGCAGGTCTGCGTGAGGGTGAGCATGTTCAGGTGAATCATTTCTTCCGCCACGGCAGCGGGCATGTCAGCGGTCACGCCGTCCCAGCCAAACCCGGCGTTGTTCACCAGCAGGGCCACGTCCAGGTGGTGCTCCTGTGTGAAGGCGTGCAGTTTTTCTGCCGCGTGTACCTTGGCCAGGTCCAGCGGGCACACGAGGGCCTTCACGCCGTGTTGGGTGTGAATTTCGCCGGCCAGTTCAGCGAGGCGGTCGTTTCGCCGGGCCGCCAGCACCAGGTCATATCCCTTCGCCGCCAGTTGGCGGGCCAGTTCCACGCCAATGCCTGCGCTGGCGCCCGTCACCACGGCCACGCCGCCATCCTTGAGTGTGTAGCGTTTGGACATGTCGGGAGTTTACAGGGGGAAGGCTGGAAGTTGGCGGTTGGTAAAAGAACAAGACGTTGCTTTCCCTGGCGCAATCCCCGTCAACGGGGTAATCCTTTTAAAATATGCCCACCCCACTTTTTTCTTTCCTCTTTCTGGGGGGCGGGCGCCCCCGCCCGCCCCACTGTCGCCCGCCCCACTACCCAAAGAAAAAAAGGTTTTGCCTATATTTGACTGGATTCCCGCCTTCGCGGGAATGACGGCGGGAGATGATGGAGGTTTTTGTCTTTTCCAACCTCCAGCCTTCCATCTCCAACCTCCAGCCTTCCATCTTCAGCCTCCAACTTCCAGCTTCCAACTCCTGGCCCGAAGCTGTTAGCATGTCCCGCCATGAGTCAGACGCTTCGCCGCACCCCCCTTTTTGATCAGCACGTGGCCCTGGGGGCCAAGATGATCGGTTTCAGCGGATGGGAAATGCCCGTTTGGTTTGAGGGCTTGGTGAAGGAACACACCGCCGTGCGTGAGAGCACGGGTGTGTTCGACATCTCCCACATGGGCCTGCTGCAACTGGAAGGCCCCGACGCCCTGCCGGTGCTGGACAGCCTGTTTACCTGGAGCCTCAAAAAGGTCAAACCCTGGCGGGCCAAATATGGCCTGATGTGTAACGAAACCGGCGGCATTCTGGACGACGTGATTGTCTACCGGGCCGATGACCACCTGCGCATTGTGGTGAACGCGGGCAACGTGGACAAAATCACCGGTTGGATCAAACAGCACCTCGCGGGCAAACAGGCGCGCCTCACCGAAGACCCCCGCGAAATGGTCAAGCTGGCCATTCAAGGCCCCAAAACCGCCGAAATGGTGGAGGGGGCCGAGCCGAGGCTGCGGTTTTCGGATTTGCCCAAGTTTGGCTGGCGGGCCGAGGGGCCGCGCATGGTGGCCAGCACCGGCTACACCGGCGGCGCGGGTCTGGTGCGGTTCACCTCTGCCGAAGAAGGCCGCGAACTCTATGACCGCCTGACGAAGGAGCTGGGCGTGGCCCCCGCCGGACTGGGGGCGCGGGACACCCTGCGCCTGGAGCACGGCCTGTCGCTCTATGGCAACGAAATCACCGAGGCCACCCATCCGTTCGAGGCGGGTCTGGCCTGGGTGGTGGACCTTGAGAAAGACCCCTTTGTGGGCCAGCAGGCCCTGCGCACGCTCAAAGAGGCGGGCAACCGCACGCTGGTGGGTCTGGTGAGCGAGGGCGGGGCCAGCCCCCGACACGGCGATCAACTGGTGGACGAAGTTGGCAAGGCCATTGGCGAGGTGACAAGCGGCAGCCACAGCCCGTCGCTTGGCAAGCCCATTGCGCTGGGTTATGTTCCCCGCCAGCACAGCCAGCCCGGCCACACCGTGTATGTGCTCAAGGGCGGCAAACCCCGGCCACTCACGGTCAGCAGCCGCAAGTTTCTGGGATAAAACAAATATGGAGGCGCTGTTTTCATGAGTTACCCCAACCACCTGAAATACACCGAGCACGACGAATGGGTCAGCCCCGCCGAAAACGGCAAAGCCAAAGCGGGTGTCTCCTGGTTTGCCCAAAAGGAACTGGGCGACATCGCTTTTGTGGAACTGCCCGCCGTGGGCAGCACCTTTGCCCAGGGCGACGTGTTCGGCTCCATCGAGAGTGTGAAGGCCGCCTCGGACCTCTTCATGCCCGTGAGCGGCGTCATCACGGCGGTGAACGGGGAACTGGTGGACAACGACCAGTGGGCCTGGGTGAACGAAGATCCCTACGGCAAAGGCTGGCTCATTGAAATCGAAGTGAGCAACCCGGCGGATTACGACAACCTGCAAAACGCGGCGGATTACAGCGCCGCCAAGGGTTAGCCGCCTTGCCGCCCCGGGGCGGGGGGCGGGGGCGGGGGGTGTTTGGAGTTTATGGGGGGGGTGGGGGGGGGGGGGGGGCACCGCCCCAACGC
>CAYJOG010000297.1:0-1561 GCA_964371695.1 uncultured bacterium | reverse complement strand
GCCTTGGGCCCTGGCCGGGAGATTGTTACGTTGAATTACGGGTGTAGCGGCGGTGTCCTCACCGCCGCAAAAGGGAAAGCCCCAAGATGTTTGAAAAACTTTTCAGCGCGGTGAAGACACCGCGCCTACTCCAAAAAGGATGAAGGGGCCACCCGCCCTCCACGCCCATCAAAAAAGGAGCCTTTCATGAGCCACGAAACCCTCGACATCGGCAACCTGCCCCCCGTGGGAGAAGTGCCCGCCAGAATGCGTGCCCAAGTGATTCGCCCGGAGCGTTTCGGCGAACCCAATACGGCGTTTCAGGAAGAAGTCGTGGACGTGCCGGAAATAAAAGATGACGAAGTGCTGGTGGCCGTGATGGCCGCCGGTGTGAACTACAACAACGTGTGGGCGGCGCGGGGCATTCCGGTGAACGTCATCGGCGCACGGGCCAAAGACAAAGACCCCTTCTGGAACGACCAGACCGGCTTTCACATCGGCGGCAGCGACGCCAGCGGCATTGTTTATAAAGTGGGCAAAAACGTGACGAACGTGAAGGTGGGCGACGAGGTGGTCATCCACTGCGGCATGTGGAACGCCGACTGCCCCATGGTGAAGACGGGCAAAGACCCCATGTACAGCCCCACCTTCCGGATATGGGGATACGAAGCCAACTGGGGCAGCTTTGCCCAGTTCACCAAGGCCCAGGCCCACCAGTGCCTGCCCAGGCCCCAGCACCTGAGCTGGGAAGAAAGCGCGGCTTATATGCTGGTGGGGGCCACCGCCATGCGCATGCTCACCGGCTGGCCCCCCAACGTGGTGAAGCCCGGCGAAGTGGTGCTGGTGTGGGGCGGCGCGGGGGGCCTTGGCTCCATGGCCATCCAGATTGTGAAGGCCCTGGGGGGCCGCCCGGTGGCCGTGGTGGCGGGCGACGACAAGGTGGACTATTGCAAAAAACTGGGGGCCGAAGGGGCCATCGACCGGCGCAAGTTCGACCACTGGGGCATGCCGCCCCACTGGACAGACAACGCCGCCTATACCAAGTGGATGGCTGGGGCGCGGGCCTTTGGCGGCGCGTTGTGGGAGATCGTGGGCAAGGGCAACAACCCCACCATCGTGTTTGAACACCCCGGCGAAAGCACGGTGCCCACCAGCATATTTGTGTGCGAAACCGGCGGCATGGTGGTGATTTGCGCGGGCACCACAGGGTTTAACGCCGTGGCGGACCTGCGGTATCTGTGGATGCGCCAGAAACGTTTTCAGGGCAGCCACTTCGCCAACGACGATCAGGCCACGGCTCTGAATGATCTGGTGCTGGCCAAAAAGGTGGACCCCTGCCTGAGCCGCACCTTTACCTGGAATGAAACCGGCGCATGTCATCAGTTGATGCACGAAAACAAGCACCCCCACGGCAACATGGCCATTCTGGTGGGGGCCAAAGAGCCGGGCCAGGGCCGGAAGGAATAGGCGCCTGTTCAAGGCGGGCCATGTTTTACACCGCCCACTTTTAAAACAGGCTCTAATGTGTCGTCCCATAAATAACTGATATATTTTAAATGGAAAGGGTATCCCTCATCATGTA
>CAYJOG010000296.1:2101-4380 GCA_964371695.1 uncultured bacterium | reverse complement strand
AGGCGGGCGAGACGCCCGCCCTACTGCGTCGGCCACCCTCTCCCATGCAAAGCACGGGAGAGGGAAAAACGAAAGAGGAACCATCCTATTCCCCACTGGCTGCCAGTCGGATAACGCCGGTCTGCTGCTGTTGTTCAAACCGTGAAAACAGAGTTTCGAGTTCCTGCAACAGCGCCGCCGCGCCGTTCAGGCTGCCTTGTTCTGCCATGGTTTACAGCTCCCGCGCCAGGTCTGCCACCGGCGTGATACCCAGGCTCAGGCTGGAACCTTTCAGGGCGTGGGCCGCCCGGCCAAAGGCGGTGGGGTCTTCCCCCGCCAGCGCCTCACGCAGCCGCTGAATCAGAAGCGGTGTTTTTTGCAGATAAAGCGTGGTGAGTTGCTGCAACAGATTCCGGTCTCCCCCCATCAGCGTCAGAGCCTGTGTGTTGTCCCACACCATTTCCTGAACCGGCGCGGTTTGGGTGGCCGCCACAGGCAGCCCGGCTGTTTCCTGCAAGGGTCTTGCGGTCAGGCTCTCCAGCAGTTCATAAAGCTGTTCCGGCGCAAAAGGTTTGCTGAGATAACCCTCCATGCCCGACTCTTCACACAGGCGGCGGTCGCGGGCCGTGGCGTTGGCCGTAAAGGCGATCACCGGCATCCGGGGCGCCCCCATGACGGCCTCCCACTCCCTGAGCAGGCGGGTGGTTTCCAGGCCGCTCAGCCCCGGCATCTGCACGTCCATCAACACGGCGTCCACGGTTTCCTTTACCAGCAGGTCCAGGGCCTCTTCGCCACCCGTGGCAGAAAGCGCTGTGTGCCCCCGCTGGCGCAACAGCGCCACGGCCAGTTCCAGGTTCACGGGGTTGTCCTCTACCACCAGCACCCGCAGCGGACGCACCGGGCCGGTGCGCGGGCGGGCTGGTGTTTCTCCGGGCAATTCCGCCCCCACACCCAGGGGCACACGGAACCAGAACTGGCTACCCATGCCGGGCGTGCTTTCGGCGGCCACCTCGCCCCCCATCAGCCGCACCAGGTTCTTGACAATCGCCAGACCCAGGCCCGTGCCGCCAAAACGCCTGCTCACCGAGGCGTCGGCCTGGGTAAAGGGGGCGAACAACTGGCCCAGGGACTGGGGCGACACCCCCACGCCGGTGTCGGTGACCTCGCCCTTCAGCCACACTCCGCCGCTGGGGTCCACGCCATCCTGACTCAGATGCACCTGCACCGCCCCCTGCTGGGTGAACTTGAGCGCGTTGCCGATGAGATTCACCAAAACCTGTTTCAGCCGGGCCGCGTCGCCCACCATCACGGCGGGCAATGCCGGGTCGGCATAAAACGTCAGGTCCAGCCCCTTGGCCGCCGCCCGTTGATCAAACTGGGCCTGCAACTGCCCCATGAAATCCGCCAGACTGAAAGGCTGTTTTTCCAGCTCAAAATGCCCGGCTTCGATTTTGGAAAAATCCAGCACGTCGCTGATGATCTCCAGCAACGACCGGGCCGAGGCCTCCAGCTGGTGCAGCAGGCGGCTTTGCTGCGGCGAAAGCGGCGTGCCCGCCAATAACCCCGCCATGCCGATGACGCCGTTGAGCGGTGTGCGGATTTCATGGCTCATCACCGCCAGAAAATCTCCCTTGGCCTTGCTGGCCTCGGTGAGGCGCCGGTTGGAGGCTTCCAGCTTGGCCTGATAAGCCTTCTGGTCTGAAATGTCGGTGAGCGACCCCACCACGCGCACCGGTTTTCCGTTTTTGCCGCGCACCACCACCCCCCGGCTCACCACCCACCGGCCGCTGCCATCCGGTTGGCGCAAACGGTGTTCGTTTTCAAAGTGCCGGGTCTGGTCCTCAATGTGCCACACCAGCATCTGCCAGAATCCAAAACGGTCCAACCGGTGAATCCGGTTGAGCCACAGCACGATGTTTTTTTCTGCCGCCCTGGACGGGAAACCCATCAGGGCCATGAAGCGGGGAGAAAAAAAAGCCTGGCCTGTTTCCAGGTTCCAGTCCCACAGGCCGTCGTTGGCCCCTTCGGCGGCCAGGGCATAACGCTCTTCGCTGCGGCGCAGGGCCACCTCGGCCCGCTGGCGCTCCTGGTTTTCCTGGGCCAGGGCGTTGTTGGCGCGCCTGAGCGCGGCGGTCTGGGCCAGCACACGGGCCTGGAGCAGAAGAGGCTGACGCAACGCCCAGGCCGCCAACGCGCCGACCAGCACCCCCGCCAGCAGGGCGACTCCCCGCAACATCCACGGCAGGCGGGCGGGGCGCCCCCCCCCCCGGGGTGAAAGTTGGCGCATCCACACGTTACCC
>CAYJOG010000296.1:0-2091 GCA_964371695.1 uncultured bacterium | reverse complement strand
GGGGCACGCGGGTGACAATGGGCTGGGCAAGCCGGGGCCTGCGGCCAGGAAACAGCAACACGGGCGGAGCAGGTGCGCGCACCTGCCACAACGCCGCGTCATAACCCATGCCCGAAAGGGCGCTGACGCCGCTTTTGGCGAGGAGCGCATCCAGCGGCACCACCGCTGCGGCATATCCCCAAAATCGCACTTTGCCGCCGGACGTGGGTTGATAAACCGGGCGTTTCACCAGAAACCCTTTTTGTGGGCCAGCCAGCCAGTCCAGACTGGCGGGAGCCACGCCGCCCTGCTGGGGCAGGGCTGTGACGGGGGCCCCCTGCACCGACAGCGAGAGCAGGTTTTTGCCCAGATAGGCCGCCATTTCGCGGGGGGGGTACACCTCGCGCACCACGCCGCCGGGGGCCAGCAGCAGCCCCCGCACACTGCCCCCGCCCTGCAACAGTCCCGGCCCGGCACGGCGAAGTCCACCTTCACCCCAGCCTTTTTTCACGGACACCGCCAGCAGATGGCTGGTGGCCACGCCCCGCTCCAGCAGCCATTGCAGGTAATAACCCTGGGCGTCCAGCAGGTTTCGGGCGGCCTGCTGGCGCTGCAACAGACTTTGCCGCGCCAGCAGCGATCCGGCCCAGCCCGCGCCTGTTGCCGCCAGAACCATCAACAGCAGAACAGCGGTGATGGCCCGCCACTTCACCCACTGCGGCGGCAGCGGCACCTCTTCTGACCCCGGTGGAAAACAGGCCAGACAATCTCCCGGAAGTTTGGTTTTTGCCACAGGCCGGTCAATAGCAAAAAGCGAGCCAAGGTGATAAAAAGAAGTCAGAAGCTGGAAGTTGGAAATGAAAAAACCGCCATGTTCCCCTCTCCCCATTAAAGGGGAGAGGGGGAAGGATGGAGGCTTTTTTCTTTTTCCAGCCGCTGATTTTCAGCCTCTGACCGCCAACTTCCGGCTTCCGCCCTCCGCCGCTCCCCCAGCCCGCATTGCCCTGTCAGCAGGTTGTTGAGAAAGTCCGTCCATGGATTTTGCAGGGTGCTTTTCAACACCCTGCTAGAATGCCTCCCGCATGTTCCGACGACACCGCCTGATGTGGCTGGGCCTTGTGCTTGGCCTGCTGGGCTTTGCGCCAGCCGGTGTGGCGCTGGCGGGGGCCCCCATTTTGCAACTGGACCTTGTTGGGGGCGACGACGGCATTTTCATTTATCAGGATTTGAGCGTGTGGTATGCCCCCGGCGAGGTCATCACCCTGGTGCGGGGCGGTGAGGTGGTGGGCCGCCTGCGCGTGGTGGAGACCGGCCCCGTCATGAGCCGCCTTGAAATCTACGACACCACCCCCGGCAAACTGCCCCGTCCCGGCGACCGACTGGTGGGCGAGGAAATGCCCCCCAAGGGTCCGGCGATGTTCAGCGGCAGCCGCACCGGTTATCCCGTGATGCTGGCGGTGGACAACACCCTCATCATTTACGAAAACCTCTCGGCGTTTTATCCGCCGGGCAGCGTGTTCCGGCTGGTAGACGACGGCGTGACGCTGGGCCTCGCCCGCCTGGAGCGCCTCACTGGCAGCACGGCCACGTTTATCGCCGAGTTGCCCGCCTCTTTGGCGGCGCGCCCCGGCATGCGGCTTTATCCCACCGAAGAACCCGCGCCCCTGCACCCGCTGCTGGCGCCGGAGCAACGCTTCATTGGCCGGGGGCAGGCCTATGACGACGAAATGCCCATGGGTCCGCGCTCCCGCTTCATTCCCGGCCCCAAAGAGCCGGAACTGGCTCTGCCCACCGCCACGCGCCAGGGCCGCGAGGTGCTGGCCGCCCTGGACGAAGGCGAGGCGGGCGACTCCTCTTCATCCACCGTCAGCAAAACCGGCGCGGCGGATTCTGGCAATGCGGCTGCTGCCGCCCCATGCCCCGCCCGCGTGGACAGCCTCGCCGGAACGGTGAACATCAAGCTGGACGGCGGCGACTGGAAAAAGGCCGAACTGGGCACCTGCCTGTTTGGCGCGGACGCAGTGAAAACCGGCCCAGACAGCGGCGTGGCCCTGGCGCTGAACGACGGCGGCCTGCTGAAAATTTCGGCGGGCGCGAATGCCGTGCTCTCTG
>CAYJOG010000295.1:0-4391 GCA_964371695.1 uncultured bacterium | reverse complement strand
GACGGTGCCCGCCACATGAGCGCCCGGCATCAATGCCTGCTGATTCTGGACTACGGCAGCCAATACACACAGCTTATTTCACGGCGTTTGCGCGAAATGGGGGTGTACAGCGAGATCCGCCCCTACCAGTCCGGCGCGGCGGCGCCAGAGGGCACCGAGCTGATTGGTCTGGTGCTGTCGGGCGGGCCTGCCAGTGTCTACGCCCCCGGCGCCCCCCAACTGGACCCGGCGCTGCTGAAAACCGGCGTGCCGGTGCTGGGCATCTGTTATGGCATGCAGCTCATCACCCGTCAGCTCAAGGGCCAGGTGAGCCGGGGCCACAAAA
Source organism: uncultured bacterium (assembly GCA_964371695.1). GTDB lineage: Bacteria > CAYJOG01 > CAYJOG01 > CAYJOG01 > CAYJOG01 > CAYJOG01. The sequence goes on along the minus strand of CAYJOG010000295.1, from coordinate 4,066 downwards.
TGGAATATGGCCGCACACAGCTCACCGCCGACACCAGCACGGTGTTGTTCAAGGGCCTGAACCCCCGCCTGATGGCCTGGATGAGCCACGGCGACTGCATCACCCACGCGCCGCCGGGATTCACCGTGACGGCCCACACCAGCACCACGCCGGTGTGCGCGTTTGAAAATCCGGCGAAGAAACTTTATGGCGTGCAGTTTCACCCGGAGGTCACCCACACCCCCTGGGGCACCGAACTGCTGCGGCGGTTTGCCTATGACGTGTGCGGCGCACGGGGCGACTGGACGATGGCGAGTTTCATTGAAGAATCCGTGGCCCAGATGCGCGCCCAGGTGGGGAGCGAGCATGTGTTGTGTGCGCTGTCTGGCGGTGTGGACAGCGCCGCCACCGCCGTGTTGGTGCACCGGGCCATCGGCGACCGCCTCCAGTGCATTTTTGTGGATCACGGCCTGCTGCGGCAGGGTGAATCGGATCAGGTGGAGCAGACCTTCAAGGGCAATTTCGGCATCAATTTCAAACGGGTGAACGCCCAGAAGCGTTTTCTCGCGGCCCTGAAGGGCGTGACGGACCCGGAGCGCAAGCGCAAAATCATCGGGCGCGAGTTTGTGCGGGTGTTTGAAGAAGAATCTAAAAAACTCGGCACGTTCAAATATCTGGCCCAGGGCACGCTTTATCCCGACGTGATCGAGAGCGTGAGTTCCGTGGGCGGCCCCAGCATGAAAATCAAAAGCCACCACAACGTGGGGGGCCTGCCCAAGCGCATGGGATTCAAGGGGCTGGTAGAGCCGCTCCGGCTGTTGTTCAAAGACGAAGTGCGGGCCATCTGCACCCAACTGGGCCTGCCCGCCGCCATCACCTGGCGGCAGCCTTTTCCGGGGCCGGGGCTGGCGATTCGCATCATCGGCGAGGTCACGTCGGAACGCCTCAAAATATTGCGTCAGGCTGACGCCATAGTGGTGGAAGAAATCGCCCAGGCCGACCTGCCTGTGCGGGTGTGGCAGGCTTTTGCCGTGTTGCCCGCTGTGCGCAGCGTGGGGGTAATGGGCGACGGGCGCACCTATGCCTATCCCATCGTGGTGCGGGCGGTGACCAGTGAAGACGGCATGACCGCCGACTGGGCGCGCCTGCCCCACAACGTGATGGAAAAACTCGCCAGCCGCATCGTCAACGAGGTCAGAGGCGTCAACCGCGTGGTGCTCGACATCACCAGCAAACCGCCGGGCACGATTGAGTGGGAGTGATAAAACCGTGATTTTTAAAAACAAAACCGCCATCATCACGGGCGGCGCGTCGGGCATTGGCCGGGCGCTGGGCACCTTGCTGGCCAAGCGCGGGGCCACGGTGGTGCTGGCAGATAGAAACGCCGCGTTGGCCGAGAAATCGGCTGAAGAAATCCGCGCCACCGGCGGCAGGGCACAGCCCTGGCAGGTGGACGTGACCGACGCCGACGCCGTGCAGGAAATGGTAGAGGGCGTGGCCCATCAACACGGCCACTGCGACTATCTGTTCAACAACGCGGGCATCAGCATTGCCGCCGAGGTGCGGGACATGGCCCTGTCGGACTGGAACCGGATTCTGGATGTCAACCTGCGGGGTGTCATTCACGGTGTCCATGCGGCCTATCCGTTGATGATCCGCCAGGGCCATGGCCACATCATCAACACCGCCTCCATCGCGGGGCTGGCCCCCTTCCCCCTTTCTGCCGCCTATGCCACCACCAAACACGCCGTGGTGGGTCTGTCCACTTCGCTGAGGGCCGAGGCGGCGGGCCTGGGTGTGCGAGTGAGCGTGGTCTGCCCCGGTTTCATTGACACCCCCCTGAAGGACTCCATCGAAAACCTGAGTTTTGACATGGAAAAAGCCGCAACCGCCCTGCCCTTCAGGCTGCACGCAGCAGACACGTGCGCCCAGGACATTCTGCGGGGCGTGGCCCGGAACAAAGCCGTCATCACCATCACACCCGAAGCAGACCTGCTTTGGCATCTGTACCGCCTCGCACCCGATCTCTACACCTGGGCCAGCCAGTTCGCCGTCGAAAAAAGCCGCACGCTGAGAAAGGACGCCGAGTAATCGGGCTGGAGGCTTGAGATTGGAGGGCTGAGGGGAAGATTTTCTCTGGGTGACGCAGGCATCCTGCCCCTTGCTGCTAACTTTTATTAAAAAGCCGACATCGTTCCCTCTCCCCTTTACGGGGAGAGGGTGGCGCAGAGCGCCGGGTGAGGGGTTGTTCAAAAGCAAAAAATCAAATTTCTGTTTGGATTGTTTACCCATATTGGACCCCTCACCCCAACCCTCTCCCCAGTCGGGGAGAGGGGGTTAAGGCGGTGCTCTTTTATCCCCCGGTGCTACCGAAGTCATTTCCCCAGCCTCACCCGCTTGTCCGGCTCACCCACCAGCGTTTCGTCGTGCGTCACGCACACCACGATTTTTGAGGCGGCCAGCGCCCGCAGTTCACTGAGAATCACCTCGCGGGACACGGCGTCCAGCGCGGTGTCCCATTCATCCAGAAAATACGCATCCGCCTCGCTCAGCAACACTTTGGCCAGCAGGATTTTCTGGATTTCACCCCGGCTGAGTTCGGGTGAATCGGGCCGTGAGGCGCGCTCCAGCAGCGGCATGATGCCCAGCTTGCGCAGCAGCAACAGGCCGCGAGGGCTGGTGAGGTCCTCCAGCAGTTCCCGCACCGTCATTTCGGGCAGCATCACGTCCTGCGGCAGATAGGCCAGACGGGGGGACAGGCGTGGGAGATCCGCCGCCAAAAGCGCCACGCCATCAATCCGTAACTGTCCCGACGTGGGAAACAACCGGCACGACAGCAGGCGCAGCAGCGTGGACTTGCCCGCACCGTTGGGGCCTGTGATGACGGTCATTTTTCCGGGCGCAACACTGAGGTCCACCGGGTGAAGCCCCGTCACGGGCCTCTCGGTGCCTGCGCCATACACATAACCCGCCTGGGTAAGCGAAAGGCTCGCCACCGTAGCGGGCCAGGGCTGCGGGGGCTGGTGGGGCTGGGCAAAAAGAACGACCATTTTTTCCAGTTGGGGGGCCAGTTCCTTGAGCGCCATGGGCAGGCGCAACAACTGGCGCAGAGCCGAAAAAATTACATGAAAGGTGAGCAGCCCCGCCATCAGACGCCCCAGGGCCAGACTGTCCAGCCCCTGGGCCTGACCCAGCACCAGCAGGCCGCCCGCCATCGCCTCTGACAAGTACACCAGCCAGGTGCTGCGAAAGTGGTTTTTGCTGCGCAAGTCCAGATATTGCTGCTGAGCAATCAGCGCCCGGCGCAGGGCGTGCTCACCCATCATGCCCCACAGGCCGTGAACGGTCTGGTTCAACTCGCGCAGGCGGCGCTGGCTTTTGGCGTTGGCCAGCAACACGGCCTGACCCAACCGGGCGCGGGCGCGGCTTTGCCACAAAAAAACAGGCATCAGCACCAACCCAGCCGCCAGCAAGCCCGCCACCAGGGGGGGATTCAGACACAGCCCCGCCACCAGCAAGGCCATCAGCAAAGGCAGGGAGCCAAACAAGGCGCGGGGCAACTCGCGCACCAGCAGTTCCAGCCGCGGCCCCGTCTGGCTGAACAGCAGCAAAAAACCACTCAGGTCAAACCGGCTGCGGACCTCGAACGGCGCAGCGGCAAACCCCCGGCAAACCCGTTCGCTCAACACCCCCATGGCCCGTGCGCAAAACCGCTCGCTCAGGCCTTCCTGCGCCAGATTCAGCAATGCCCGCATCAGCAGCAACACCCCCAGGCCCCCCAGCACCCCCCTGCCCTGACGGAACACCAGGGCCCACAACGGCAATGCCGCCGCCGCCGCCGCACTCGCCACACTCACCAGCACCAGCAGGGCAGAAAGGCCCTTTTTATCTGCAAAAAGTGGCCACAACCACGCACGCAGCCAGCGAAACGGTGTGGTGTCGCTCAAAAAGTCCTGTTTTTCAGCGGGGGTGGCCATTGGCGCCAGAAGGAATGCTTTTTTTATCGGTCTTTGTTTCAGTCTCCTGCACTTCGATGCCGTGGAACAGGCCCTTGAGCACCGCCTCGGCAGCGGCCTGCTGAAAAATG
>CAYJOG010000294.1:0-4409 GCA_964371695.1 uncultured bacterium | reverse complement strand
TTTTTGAGCAGTGCGCTGGCCCACCGGCTGGGCAGCAGGCCCGCCACGTCCGCCACTCCGCGCCCCGCTGCGGTGTGCAGCGGTGTGTCGCCCTGGCGGTCTGCCGCCATCACCTGCGCACCCGCGCCCAGCAAACGCTCGGCGGTGGCGGCGTCTTTCACCCCGTGCAGGGGACGCAGGCCCGCGTGATCGGCCACGTTCACCAGCATGGCGGCCTCCAGCAGTGTGTTCACCAGCCCCTGGTGGCCCGCCGCCGCCGCCACGTGCAGCGCCGTGGCTCCCGAGGGTTCGCGGGCGTAGAGCCGCGCCCCTTCGCTGAGGGCCGAGGCCACGTCCGCCACCGGCGTGGCCCCCCCGGCGGCGATTTTTTTCACGAGGTCCAGCAGGCCCGTGTCCAGCGCCTGCTGAAAGGGCCGCTCCTGCAAAAACAGGTTGACGGCTGCGTTGTCTTTCAGGCACAGAGCATCCTGTCCGCAAAAATCCTTGGCCGTAGCGTTTTCGTCAAAACCAAACGCCGCTGCGCCTTTTTTGTTTTTCACCGCCGGGTCTGCCCCCAGCGACAACAGCAGGCTGGTCATGGCCAAATCATGGCGCGACGCCGCCAGATGCAGGGGCGTGTCGCCGGAAAGATCGGCCTGATCCACGTCTGCCCCGCCGGTGAGCAGCAGATAAACGCTGCTTTTGTTTTCGCAGGTGACGGCCTGATGCAGCGCCGTCTGCCCCAGCGTGTTGGCGGCCCAGGGCGAGGCCCCGTGCTGCAACAGCGTCCGCACCAGCTCTTTGGGTCCAAAACAGGCGGCGATGGTGAGGGGGGTTTCACTGTTTTTGTTGGGAGCGTCCACCGGCGCGCCCTTGGCCAGCAGCAGTTCCGCCACGGCGGCCACCTCGGCCGGTTTGGCGTCGCGCAGCGCACGCGAGCCGGGATAAAGCACCAGACCCGAAAAATGCAGGGGCGTGTTGCCGCTGCCCGTGGCGCGGGCCGGGTTTGCGCCACGCTCCAGCAGCAGACGGGCCGCCTCTGGCCGCCCCAGGCTGGCCACCACGTGCAACAGCGTCGCGCCCGATTCGTTGGCCGCTTCGGTGTCTTGCCCGCCCGCCAGCAGGGCCTTCATGCCCGCCACGTCTCCCGCCATGGCCGCACCCACCAGGTCCACCGGCGCGCCTTTCTGCACCATCAGGTCATAGAGGTCGCGGGTGGGCAGCACGGCGGCGGCATACAGGGGCTTCCAGCCTTTTTCGTCGGGCACATTCAGGGGCGCGCCGCGCTCCACCAGCAGGCGGGCCACCGGCTCGCGCCCCGCCTTGAGCGCCGCGTGCAGGGGCATCTGCCCCTTGGTGTTGCGGGCCTTGGGGCTGGCGCCGGTGTCCAGCAGCAGGGCGGCCACTTCGGCAGAGGCGGCGAAAAACAGCGGCGTGCTGCCCTGGCCCGGCGTGGGCAGGTCCACCTTCGCGCCGTTTTCCAGCAACAGCCGCACCAGGGCGGTATTGCCCTTGAGCGCCGCCATGTGCAACGGCCCGGCCTTGCCGCCCGACTTCGCGCCCTGGGGAACCGAAAACGTGTTGGGGCTGGCCCCCTGCCGCAGCAGCGTGGCGGCCCCCAGGGCGTCACCGGCCTCGATGGCGCGAAAAAGCGCCTGATCCGGCCCCGGACTGGCCACAGCGGCCCGGCTCGGAACCAGCACAAACAGTGTGAGGAACAGCGCGATGAACCAGCGGGGCACAAAAGACATGATAGCTTTTCTGCACGGGGCGCAGGCGGGTGGGCCGTGTTAAGCTGGCGGCTCACCACCTATCCACAAAACAGGAGTCAGCAGATGCGTTATGCCATTGAAGGCGGGCCGTCGTTTGCCCATATTCATGTAGACCTCGAGCCGGGCGAAACCCTGAGCGCCGAGGCGGGGGCCATGACCAGCATGGCGGCGGATATGGACATGAAAGCCGTGCTGCGGGGCGGCCTGTTCCGGGCGCTGCTGCGGCCCTTTCTGGGGGGCGAGAGCCTGTTCATGAACCTGTTCGCCAACCACGCCGATGGCCCCCGGCGGGTCACGCTCACGTCTTCCACACCCGGCGACATGCGGGCGGTGGAGTTGAACGACGGGGCCATCTGCCTGCAGGCGGGGGCGTTCATCGCCGCCACGCCGGGTCTGAAGCTGGGCGTGCAGTGGGCGGGCCTGCGGTTTTTTCTGGCGCGTGAGGGCCTGTTCAAACTCAGGGTGAGCGGCACGGGCACGCTGTTTTATGGCGCGTTTGGCGGGCTGATTGAAAGGCCCGTGAACGGCGAGCTGGTGGTGGATGGTGGGCATCTGGTGGCGTTTGATCCGCACCTGCGGCTCAAGCTGGGTCTGGCGGGGGGCTTGTTCAGCAGCGTGGCCGGGGGCGAGGGGCTGGTGCTCAAAATTCATGGCCAGGGCAAGGTGACGCTGCAAACCCGCACGTTGCAGGGTGTGGCCAACTGGATCAACCCCAAACTGGCCGTGGGCCGCGCAACCGGCGCGGGCAATGTGCTGGGCCGGATGCTGGGGGGAGGCTGACCATGCAAATCAAACTCGAAAACCAACCCGGTTATGCCTGTGCGCGGGTGACGCTTGCGCCCGGCGAGGCCATGGTGGCCATGAGCCAGGACATGGGCCTCACCACCACCACGCGGCAAAAAGGCAAAGGGGGATTCCTCAAGGCCGTCAAACGCATGATGGCGGGCGAGACGCTGTTCATCAACCGCTTCGCCCCCGGCCCACAGGGGGGCGAGGTGATGCTCTCGCCGGTGCTGCCGGGCGACCTCATGGTCTACAACCTGGAGCAGGAAAGCCTGATTGTGCAGGGCGGCTCGTGGCTGGCGAGCGGCGAAGGCGTGGAGGTGGACATGAGCTGGCAGGGCCTGAAAACCCTGTTCAGTGGCGAGAGCCTTTTCTGGCTCAAGCTCAGCGGCACGGGGCCGGTGATACTCAATTCCTTCGGCGCGATTTATCCGCTGATGGTGCAGGGCGAGGCGGTGGTGGACACGGGCCACATCGTGGCGTTTCAGGAGGGGTTGTCGTTCACGATTTCCAAGCCGGGCAAAAGCTGGCTCTCGGCCTTTTTGGGGGGCGAGGGGTTTGCGTGCCGCTTCAAGGGCAACGGCCAGGTGTGGTGTCAGAGCCACAGCCCCACGGGCTTTGGCCGCGCCATGGGGCCGTATCTGCTGCCGGTGCAGCGGTAGCGTGTTTTATGAAAGCAGCGCGATTTGTGAAAAAAGAGGAGTAGGCGCGGTGTCCGCACCGCGCTTGTCATAAACGGCGATGGGGACATCGCCGCTACTCAGAGAGGAACCCCCCACCATGGACATGACCAAAACCGATTACACCTATCAACTGGAATCCGCGCCGGATTACACCCTGCTGAGTGTGCGTCTGAAACCCGGCCAGGGCATTCAGACCGAGGCGGGGGCCATGGCCGCCATGGACCCGTGCATCCAGATGAAAGCCCGTTTCAAGGGCGGCATCATGGGCGGTGTGAAACGCATGGTGAGCGGCGAGAGCCTGTTTCTCACCGAGTTCACCGCCCCGCAGCAAGAGGGTGAATTGTTGCTGGCCCCCGGCCCCCCCGGCGCCATGGCCCACACCTATCTCACCGGCGACACGCTCTATCTGCAAAACAGCGCGTTCCTCGCCAGCGGCCTGGGGGTGAAGGTGGAGACCAAATGGCAGGGCCTGATGAAGGGCCTGTTCAGCGGCGAGGGGTTGTTTCTGGTGCGCTGCCACGGCGAGGGCGACGTGTGGTTCAACACCTTTGGCGGCCTCACGGCGGTGGACGTGGACGGGGGTTATGTGGTGGACACCGCCTGCATTGTGGGTTTCACCGAGGGGCTGGATTACACCGTGACCCGCGTGGGGGGCTACAAGTCGCTGTTTTTCTCAGGTGAAGGGCTGGTGTGCCGTTTCACCGGCACAGGCAGGCTGTGGGTGCAGACCCGTCAGGCCCCTGCTTTTGCCGGTTTCCTCAGCCCCTACCGACTGGTGAAAAAGGCCAACAATGTGGCGGGCAAGGTGCTGGAGCAGATAGGGAAGTAGCGCGGCCTGGGTGTGGCGGCGGCACATTCCGTCATGAGACCACAAGCCTGTTAATAGGAGGCGCAAGATGATGGATTTTTTGGGTGCGTTGCTTGTCTTTGGGCTGGGTTTGTATGTGATTCATCTAAAGTTCCGTCTTTTTGGTGCTTCCAGGTTTGGCCTGTTCGAAAAAAAAGATGCTGACGATGTTGCTGACGGCGCGCCAATTGCCAGAGGCTCTGCATTACCTCGGCAAAATTCGATTGAGGAACCGGCAGAAGATCGGCAAAAAGACTGATTTTGTTTCTACTCGCCCATCAGGCATGTAGCGGTTTCGGGTCGGGGGAGGTATGCGAGGCTGCTCTAATCAGCGGTGGTGGATGC
>CAYJOG010000293.1:0-4410 GCA_964371695.1 uncultured bacterium | reverse complement strand
GTGTAAAGAGCGGCGGCTTTTCTTTTACCCTCTCCCCTTTACGGGGAGAGGGAACAATGAGAGAGCCTTTCTTTTTCCAGCTTCCGACCTCCTGTCTCCAACTTTCGATCACCAACTACTGGTTCATCTGGTTAAAAATGGGGAGTAGGTGCGGTGTCCCCACCGCACTATGACAGCAGCGATGGGGACATCGCCGCTACTCATTTTAAGTCGAATGAACCACTACCCGTCCTTCCTACGCCCGCACATTGCGCGCCGAGCTGCCCAGCAGGTTGGCCCCCAGGGCGGCGGCAAACAGCATCAGGCCCGGCGCCAGCAGCAGGTGCGGGGCGCGGAAAAAATACTCCTGCGCCGCCCGCAGCAGATTGCCCCAGGTGGGCGCAGGGGGGCTGATGCCCACCCCCAGATAACTGAGGGTGCTTTCCAGCAACAGCGCGCCGCCAAACAAAAAGGTGAAGGCCACCGTCACCGTGGGCCACACCCCCGGCAATATCACCCGCCACAGCAGCCATCCCGCGCCCGCCCCGGCGGCCTGGGCCGCCTCGCAATAAGCCAGACTGCTGGTGCGGCGGGTTTCGGCCCGCACCAACCGTTGCACCCCCATCCAGTTCAAAAAACCCAGCAGCAGGGCAATGCGCAGCACCTGCCCCGGTGGTGAATAAAACCAGTCGCCCAGGCCCATTTTTTTGGGGTCCGCCGCCGCCACAATCAGCGCCAGAGAAATGAGCGGCAACGACAGCAGCAGGTCCACCACCGCGCCGATGCCCTCATCGGCCAGGCCCCTGCGCCAGCCCGCCCACAGCCCCAGCGCCAGGCCCGCCGCCGTGGCCAGCAGCGACCCCAGCAGCGCCGCCGCCAGCGAATAACGCCCCCCCAGCAGCAGGCGCGCCAGGGCGTCGCGGCCCAGTTCATCTGCCCCCAGCGGCAGGCCGGGGCCGGGGGGGGCATATCGAAGGCCGTCTTTCAGGTCATAGGCGCTGGCGGGCCACACCACCGGCCCCAGCAGGCAGGCCAGCACGGTGGCCCCCAGCAGCAGCAGGCCGGTTTTGCCCTGGGGCGGAAGGCTGCGCCAGAAATGGTTTTTCACGAAACGGCCCCGCTTCTGGCCCTGGGGTCGAACCAGCCCACGGCGGCGTCGGCCAGCGTGTTGGCCAAGAGCGTGATGAGGCCCATGAACAGCAGGCAGGCCATCACCACGTCGGTGTCTTTGCTCATCACCGACTCATAAAGCAGCCGCGCCACGCCGGGCCAGTTAAACACCGTTTCGGTAATGAGCGCGCCCCCCAGAAAGGTGGGCAGGTCCAGCGCCCACACGGTGCTGAGCCGCCCCAGGGCCGGTTTGATCTGGCGGTGGAAAAAAAGCCACCGGCGGCTGAAACCCTTGGCCAGCCCCGCCTGCACCCAGCCGGTGTGGGGGGCAGACAAGGCGTGGGGGTGCTCCAGCCGCAGCCACTGGCCCACGTGTTGCGCCGCCAGCACCAGGGCGGGCAGCGCCAGAAAACGCAGGCGCGACAGGCCGCTGGTTTCTTCCAGCGCGCCGGTGCCCCCCAGGGGAAACCAACCCAGCAGCACCGAAAAAACAAACAGCGCCACCAGCCCCAGCCAAAAGGGTGGCAGGCACAAAAAGGCCGTGCTGAGCGAAAGGCTCAGGCGCTCTGGCGTACTCGCGGGGAACAGGCCCTGCAATACAAACGCTGGGCCGAACAACAACACCGCCGCCCCCAGCGCCCCCGCAAACAACACCACCGTGTTGCCCAGCCGCTGGCCCAGCAGCCCCAGGGCCGGTTCACCATACACCCGGCTGCGGCCCCAGTCGCCCGTGGCGAAGCGCCTGAGCCAGTGGCCGTAGCGCACGGGCAGGGGATCATCGAGGTGATATAACGCCCGAAGACGTTTGACATCGGCGGCCTTCATGGAAGGGTTGTGCTGCATGGCCTCGGCCACAGGGTCAAAGGGCAACAGCCCCACCAGAAAAAACCCCGCCGCTGAAAGCAGCCACAGCGACAGCAACAACCTGAACACCCGGCGCACAGCGGCATTATCCGCCAAACAAGCTTAGCAGGGTGTTGATAAACACCCTGAAAAATCCACGGATGGATTTTCCCGCCTGCAGGGGTCAAAAAACCCCTGCAAAAGCGCCGTTTTGCGATGGCGTGCCTAAGCAAAACGGGTTGATAAAGTCCAGGACGGACTTTATCAACACCCTGTCAGATGGCCGGGGATGAAACGAATCAAAAAACCGGATTACGCGCTATGCACTGGCGGCCACACAGAACAATTGTTAAACTCCTTCGGTCCCATGACTCCCACGTTGCTCAGGGCCGGAGAGAACGTGCTGGTGCTCAACCACGTGGGTGAGGCGTTGTCTTTTACCCACTGGCTGCGGGCGGTGGGCATGGTGAACTGCGGCCGGGCGATTTCGCTGGAGACTTCTGGCCGGGTGATTCGCTCTCACGAAGGCTGTTGGGAAGTGCCCGTGCCCCTGGTGGTGATGCTGGCGGGCGGCAAATATGTGCGCCCGCAACACCGGGTGCGTCTCACGCGCAAAAGCCTGTTTCTGCGCGACGCTTACGAGTGCCAATATTGCGGCCAGCGCCCCGGCGGCGCGCTGCTCACCATGGACCACGTGATTCCCCGCGCCAAGGGCGGGGTCACGCGGTGGGACAACGTGGTGACCGCCTGCCGCCACTGCAACCAGAAAAAAGGCAGCCGCACTCCCAAGGCTGCGGGGCTTAAGTTGCGCGGAATGCCCCAACACCCCAACAACCTGCTGCAACTGCATCAGCGGGTGGCCATGCAGCACACCGACCCGGCTTTTGAAGTGTGGGCGCGTTATCTGCCCGCCGCCCACCGTCGGCATTAAACCCCTGCCTGCCTTTTATATGAACGCAGGCAAGATGCCTGCGTCGCCAAAAGAAAAACAGAAAGCGGGCGGAAAGGCTCCGTCATGGCGACAAGGCGTTCACCAGTGACTCGACACGCCGGGCATAGGTGTGGTTTTCCATGGCGTCGGCATAGGCATATTCGGCCATCTCGCGGCACAGGGTTTTGTCTTTGAGCATCAACACGGCTTCATCCAGATTGGAGAAATCGGGATTCACCGCGATGTAGTGTTTGCCCGGCAGCAGCAGGCCGTTATAAAAACCCTCCACCAGCACCTGCACTGTTTTCGTGCCCATGGGCTCGAAGTGGCGACTGGAGACAGCCCGGCCATCCACGGCATTCTGCACGTTCAGATAAAAACGGTTGTAGATGTCCTGGCCGGTGGCCTGGGGGTTCTGGCGGGCATAGGCCTTGGCGGCGGTCATGGCCCGTGCGTCGCGCTCCAGGCACCGCATGCCGCTCTCGCCCCCCACCACGGCGCGGAAGCTGCACAGGTGACTGGCGTACACCTCCCGCCCCAGGCAACCCGCGCCGATGTCCACGCTCAGGCCCTGTTCCGCCCCCTTGTCCCGGAACCACCGTATCAGGGCGTCCCGCGAATCTTCCCCCACCCAGGCGGGATAAAAACTGCCCCGGAAACCCGCGTCTACGGCGCGGGGAATGTCGGGCCGGGGGTGATACACGGCGGGGTTCAGGCCGTGGGGAGCAGACACGATTTTTGCGCCGGCGAGTTCCTGATAAAGCCAGCGCCCCGCCGCCAGCGGCAACTGGGTGCCCACCACCTGGGCCTGCACTTTTTTGAGAAAGGCGATTTTCTGGGGCATCAGGTCATATTCATTGCCCACCAGCGCCAGCAACGCGCCGCGCCGGTTGCCCAGCGCCGGGGCCAGCAGGTTGAGCACACCCACGGCGTCTCCCAGGGCCGTGTGCAGCAACACAATCAGGTCAAAGTCCTTCACGCGTTTCATCACCGCCTGGGCCGCCAACAGGTTCTGGGCATCCAGATGCTGGCAGCTCAGGCGGGGGTGGGCGACAAAGGCTTCTTTCCAGTCGTTGACGTAAGAAAGACCGGCGTAGGTGTTCATGCCCGTGAAAAGTTTTTTCAGCGGCGTTTTCTGCACCCAGGGGGCGGGCTGGTGGTCCACCGGTTTTCTCATCAGGCCGCACCACAGGGTGGTTTTGGCGGCCACTGTCCAGCCAAAACCGTTGGTGTCAATCAGCAGTGTGTTGAGACGGGAGGACATGAATGATTGCCATACAGGATAACCTTCCAGAATGCATGCTCCATCTGGTTTCGGTCACTTGACCCAATGGCATTTACATAAGTCAACCGACGCCCTGCTGCCGTCATTCCCGCGAAAGCGGGAATCCAGTCAGATATAGGCAAACCTCTTTTTTTCCTTTTGGTTGTGGCGCGAGCGACCGTGGGGCGGGCAAGACCACAGGCGAGACGCCCGTGGCTACTGGCCCCACTGAAATAGAACAGAAATAGGTGTGGTGTTTATTGCTTTGACTGGATTCCCGCTT